>CANTYJ010000090.1 GCA_947854175.1 uncultured Turicimonas sp.
GCTTCTATCGTAAAGGAACGGCAGTGTCTTCACTGCCGTGTGATAGGATGTCTACAAACAAAAAAGTTAAAATATCGTTCTTTGATTTTTCATTCCTCTGTTGTTCTATGCACATTCTTATCTCAAATGACGACGGATACTTGGCTCCCGGTATTCAAGATCTTGCCAAGGCAATGACCAAGTTTGGAAAAGTGACAATTGTTGCTCCTGAAAGAAATCAAAGCGGGGCCAGTAACTCACTGACACTGACCAATCCCTTAAGGATCCGCCAATTGAAGGAGAATTTGTATTTTGTCACCGGAACTCCCAGCGATTGCGTGCATATTGCAATGACAGGTCTTCTAAAAGAAAAACCTGATTTGGTCTTAAGCGGCATAAACTGCGGGCAGAATATGGGGGATGACACCTTATATTCAGGCACTGTAGCCGCTGCGATGGAAGGTTATCTGTTCGGATGTCCTGCATTTGCATTTTCACAGGTACACTCAGGGTGGGCTTTCCTCGATAGTGCCGTACGGGTTGCTGAAGTAATCGTCGGCGATTATGTGAAGAATCCACTGCCCGCTCCGTTTTTATTGAACGTCAATATTCCCAACTGTTATTTTGAGGAACTTAATGGAGTTGTCGTGACCAGATTGGGTCGCAGACATACCGCCTGTCCGGTAATAGAACAAGTCAATCCGAGAGGAGAGAAGATATATTGGATGGGAGCCGCCGGCGATGCTAAGGATAATATCCACGGAACAGATTTCTGGGCCGTCGATCATGGTTACGTAAGTATGACACCTCTTCACATGGACATGACAGATTATGATCAGTTGGAGACAGTCCGTAATTGGTGGAATAAGACGACTAAATAAGCAATTTAAAAATCATTATCCAAACAGGTAATCCGAACAATTTGATAGCATTACGTTTAACAAGATTTCGCTCATAAAAGGCAAGAATAATGCAGCTAGGTAAACTTTTAACTTCTCTTGCCATGGTTTCCTTCATGGCAGGCTGTTCTTTCACAGGAGATACTTCAGCTCCGATTCAAGAAGGAAGTACATACTCAACCATCTATAAAGTTCAAGCCGGTGATACGCTTTATTCAATTGCCAGAAGATACGGAATCGATCCGAAAGCGGTAGCGCGTGAAAACGGTCTATCTAATCCTAACCAGCTAAGAGTAGGACAACAACTGAGACTGTCAGTAGGCTCGGGCAGAATGATCGCCCACGCTCCGAGTTCAAAACCCAGGGCAGAAGCGTCGGAGACAAAGACTGCACCATCCGAGCCTAAAGAAAAAGAGGTCACAGTACCTCCCGCAAGATCGTTGGATACAACTGCCAAAGTCACAGGAGGCACGGGAAGCGGTGCCTTTGTGTGGCCGGTCTCGGGCAATATCATTAAATCTTTCGGAGCAAATAACAAAGGGGTGGATATCGCCGGTAAAGAAGGAGATCCTGTTGTCGCGTCGGCTGACGGTAAAGTTATCGTCGTCGGAAATATGACCAACTTGGGGAATCTGGTTATTGTCCAACACAACTCTACTTACGTGACAGCCTATTGTCATCTGAAAAATATCAAAGTTAAACAAGGTAATGTCGTCAAAAAAGGTCAAACCATTGCTACCATTGGTAAGACTGATGAGCAACCGCCGAGAGTTCACTTTGAAATTAGAAAACTCGGTAAGCCGTTAGATCCGACGACTATGCTTCCTAAAAAATAAAAATCGTTTTACAGATGAAAAAACAAAAAATCAGAGAAAAGTTTATTGTCCGAGTTGACTCTCTTGACCAGGAGGGCAGAGGAGTCAGCAGGAAAGAAGGCAAAGTAGTATTTATTGAAGGTGCTCTGCCCGGTGAACTTGTTGAGTACGAGAGAATACGTAATAAGCCGGCTTTCGAAACGGGAGTTGTCACTCAGATTTTTGAAGAATCCTCTTTGCGAGAGAAGCCACATTGCCCGTATTTCGGAATGAGCGACGGAAGCTGTGGCGGTTGCGCTATGCAGCATCTGGAACCGAGAGCACAGGTTGCAGTTAAGCAAAAAGTTCTGATGGATGTTCTTAAACATATCGGAAGAGTCAAACCTCTCAGAGTTTTACCTCCGATTTTTGGGCCGGCCTGGCATTACAGACATCGTGCCAGGCTATCTGTGAAGGACGTCGTTAAAAAGAATTCTGTTCTTGTGGGCTTCCATGAAAAACGTTCCCGTTATATTGCGGATATGAAATCCTGCTCGATATTGCCGGTCAAGGTTAGTAATTTGCTCGTTCCCTTACGTGACTTGATTGGCAGCTTAAGTATCCGCAGAACCATGCCGCAGATTGAGGTGGCAGTCGCAGGCAAACATACGGCTCTAGTTTTGAGGATTCTGGAAAAGCCGACTGAAGAAGACGAAAAATTACTTAGAGAATTCCAAAAGACCTATGACGTTGAGTTCTGGTATCAACCCAAAGGACCTGACACAGTCTATCCTTTGGATCCTGAAAATCTCAACAATCTGAAACTTCACCATTCCGGAACCGGAGTTACGGTTGTTTTTAAACCGACTGACTTCACTCAGGTTAATCATCAACTCAACGACGTCATGATTACAAGAGCATTGAGATTGCTCGGCTTGAAATCATCTGATCACGTTGCGGATTTTTTCTGTGGCTTAGGAAACTTCACATTGCCGATAGCGACTCTGGCGGACAAAGTCTATGGTATCGAAGGAAGTGACCAGCTTGTTGAACGTGCTTTTGCCGGAGCGAAAGCTAACGGTTTGGAGCAGAAGACAGAGTTTAGAGCCCGAAATTTATTTACCTGGACTTTATCTGACTGGGCAGCTCTGTGGCTGGAGATGGGAGGAATTTCAAAGGTTCTGATTGATCCGCCTCGTGAGGGTGCTCAGGAATTATGCAATTCCTTGGCTCAAACGGAGGACAGGCCTGAAAGAATCGTTTATGTATCCTGTAATCCTGCAACTCTGGCCAGAGATGCCAATATTCTGGTTAACCAGGGAGGTTGGATTTTAGAGTCTGCAGGCGTCATGAATATGTTCCCCCACACAGCACACGTTGAAAGTATTGCAGTTTTTCGGTGTGGAAAAAAAGAAGAACTTGAGCAATGCAAACTCGGACAAAAAGAAGAACCGTCTGTTTCTGAAGATAACACTCAGCAGACCTTCGGTGATGTTGAGGAAATAAAGTCTGAATAAAACACGTTGAGTAGGCTGTGATAACAAACCTTATCCAATTTGTATTACAAATATTTTTTATCTATGCGTCCGTCATTTTGGGGCCGGCTTTTATTCTACATTGGTTAAATAAAAACTGGTTTTTCGGAAGAGCGGTCCTTGTTTCCATTTTTTTATTGTTTTTACCGGCACTTATTTTAATTAACAATTATTTTGACTTAAGGCAGTTTTTAGATATCTATTCTCTGTGGGGATTGCCTGACCTGGAACTTTATTCTTCCTTGGTTTTGGCTTTTACACTTGGTTCAACAGCAGCTTCCTGGGCAGTCGCCTTTTTTCTTTTTCAGAGGAAATCCCAGGGAAGCGGTCCATCCATCTTATTATTCGTGGTTTTAACATTTCTTTTGAATGTTATTGCTAAAGTC
>CANTYJ010000091.1 GCA_947854175.1 uncultured Turicimonas sp.
TTTAGTTTGCTTGTCGTAGGTTGACCTCATAAGGTAAAGATAACGACGTCCATGAACCACTCGAACAGCTAGAAACATTTTAACCCTCCCCCACAAAAAAACTAATTCTATACATCTAATTATACAGCAAATTAACACTTTATGCACTGAAAGAAAAAATATTTTTAGGGAGTAAAAACAAGGGCCGTCTCAGTATTGGCGGCCTTTCTTAAAGAAAGGTTTTTCTATTTAGCTGATAAACACAGGTGCCTCTGAATTAGTTGAGACTCTTCATCAAAAATTAGAAGAAAGAGGTTACGGCAGCCTTGAAATGATTTTTGAGGCAGGCCGGTCAATTGTCGGCAATTCCGGAGCCTTGATTAGAGAAGTTCAATATCTCAGAAAAGGAGAAACTAAAACTTCTGCATTGTCGACACAGTAATGAATGACATGATCCGTCCGACGTTATATCAGTCATGGATGCAGATCGTTCCTGTTCAATACTATCTTTAAAGAGGAGTGCTATGACGTTGTGGGCCCGATTTGCGAGACCGGCGACTGGCTTGAGAAAGACAGAAACTTAAAAATCCGCCCTGGTGATCTTCTCGCAATCATGAGTGCCGGTGCATACGGCATGAGCATGAGCTAAAACTACAACACTCGGATTAGACCGCCGGAAATTCTGGTTGAAGGCTCATCTTTCTATGTCATCAGAGAAAGAGAAAAAATCGAAGAGCTTTTTTCTTCTGAGCACATTGTTGAACTCTAAACAACGCAGAGGCCGTCACTAGCGGCCTCTTTTCTTAGAATCGTCCACACTATCTAATCAACTCCTTGAAAGACTGAGATAATTGCACTAATGAAGCATGAGCATAAACAAATCTCTCTCCTCTCAAAATTTTAATTCTCAAGAAGATCCAGCTTCTCTTTTAACCAGTATGCAAAAATTCGGAAACGGCGGGAGCTGAGAAGATTCTGATTCATAACAATAAAAGAAGGCTGGGCCGGAACATTCCATTCGGGCAGTATTCTCAGGAGCCGACCTTCTTTTAGTTCTTTTGTGCACAATGGGGACGGCATATCCAAACACAAACCCTTCCCTCTTAGGACAGCTCTTTTTATAGTTAAGATGTCCGATACCTGAATAAAGTAATTTGAAAAAGCTTCCTTAGCCTGATTGCGTTTATAAAGAATTCTGGAAGATCTTCTATTTTCACCCTCATATTCAAAAATTGTATGATTAGCCAAGTCTTGAGGCTCAAGAGGAAGTCCGTGTTGTTCGACATAGGCAGGACTAGCGATGGACGCATATGAGATAGAACTCTTTGGAAGAAAAAACATATCGGAAGGCCTATCGGAATTTTTAAGCTCTCCGGTAATGCAGGCAATATCTGCAATATTATTCTGTACATCTGTTATGGCTCCATGTCCAGCCAGCTTAAAGGTAACCTGCGGGTAAAAGGATTGAAACTCTAATAAAAAATCCAGAATATGCATTGCCGATAAGCCTTGCGCAACTGAAAGTCTTATTTCTCCAGAAACGTCCAGATTGTCATTTTGGAGTTCCGCGATTATCTTTTGGTGCTCTTCTAAATGTTTTTTTATTCTGTCCAGAGCCTTTTCACCAGCAGCCGTCAGCAGCAATGGTTTCCTTTTTCTCACAAATAATTTCTGGCCTAAAGCTTTTTCGAGGCTGTCTATTTTTCTAGAAATTGTGGAAACATCCTCTTCAAAAAAGTCCGCAGAAGTTTGAAAATTCAACGAGGTTGCTAAATGCACAAAAACCTTCCAAATGTGCATGTTATCCAGTTTATTCATACCTTGAAGAACCTTCTAAACATAATTAGGGAGACTCAGATCTGCCAATTATTTTGAATCGCATTTCAAAAATAATCCATGCTGATATTGCAACAAATCCTGCAAGAAAAGCATGGGAAAAACGAAAGGCTTAGCTCAGAATTGTACAAGTTTCAAGGAGAAAGGTATGTCAACTCGTAGATTTTTTTTAAAAGCTTCATCTCTTGCTGCCATGATAGGTCTTAGTACAACTGGAATGAAAACATCAATTGCAGCTGAGAACAATCTGAACTGGGATAAGACTACAGAAGTAGTTGTTGTCGGCTCAGGACCTGCTGGAATGGGTGCCGCAGTTACTGCAATTGACAACGGCGCAAAGGTCATCGTCTTCGAAAAGGGACAGAATTATGGCGGCTGCGGTGTCATAAGCGCAGGAATCCTTAAACTGGAAGGAGGAACTAAGTCCCAAAAAGCACATGGCGTAGATGATTCCCCCGAAAAATATTTAGCTCGTCTAACAAATCCGACAGAAGAGTTAAGCCGTGCAGAAAGAATGGGAAATCAAGAATTGCTTAAAAAGAAAGTTCAGCTTACTGCAGAATTTGAAGATTGGGCTATTCAGCATGGAGTGAAGTTCCGTCCCGGCTTGTCAACCAAAGCAATAGACTCTCAGCATCCCGGAATGTGGCACCATGTATGGTGGATGAATGGAGGAGAGGGATACAACATGGTTCCTCGTAATAAAGATGGATTTGTTACAGGAGCTGGTCTGATGCTGCCTCTGAAACAATATTTTGTTTCTAAAGGAGGAGAACTCTTTTTAGAACATAAAGTGATAGGAATAATAAAAGACAGCAATGGAAAGGTTGCTGGGGTAGAAGTTCAAACTCCAGATGACAAAATTATTAAAGTTAAGGCATTGAAAGGAGTAGTTCTGGCCGGCGGCGGCTTCAGAGGCAATGTCCCGATGAGAATGCTGTTTGACGCCCGTATGACAAAAAATCTTATTGCTACCGGGGAACCTTTTGTCTTTCAAGATGGAAGCGCCATTAAAGCTGGCGTTAAAGCCGGCGGTTTTATGGTGCGTGATGGTAATCGCCCGCATAGCAATTACCGCAGGAAATTTGGTACACAACATTACAATTTCCCTTTAAATTCAAAATATGGGGCACCCGGACTTGAGGTAGCCGGAGCAAGATGGAACCAAATAATTTTCACTAACAAAAATGGTGATCGTTTTGTTCAAGAAGTAGATAAGTGGGATTTAGGGACTGGCTATAACTTTTATGACCTGGCCCTGGAACAGCCGGATCAACTTATTTGGACAATTTTTGACGATGAAACAGCCAAGAAAAATCGCTGGTCTACAAAGCCTCCTGTCTGTGAAGACGGCTTAGCTTTTGATGCCAATACCCTTGAAGAACTCGGGAAATTAACAAATCAGCCAAACCTGGCAGAAACCGTCAAAAAATACAACGAATTTGTTGATGCAAAGGAAGACAAAGACTTTGGAAGACCTGCAGCAACAATGACCAAGAAGATAGAGAAAGGACCATTCCACGCCGTACGTTGTGTTTTAGCTGTTCATAACATCTCCGCAGGATTAGCGGTAAATGAAAATGCACAAGTACTCGATATTGATTTAATTCCAATACCTGGACTCTATGCTGCCGGTGAGAGCGCTGGGGCTGTCGGCGGAGGCGTAACCGGATCAATGATAGTCGGACAAATTGCAGCAAATCATCTCACTAAACAATAAGATTATTAAGGATAGAGCGGGCTACCGCTCTAGACATGTCATGAAAAGATATCTGTTTTGGTTGATCTTAACCTGTAGCTCTGCTTTTTGTTTTGCTCAGGAGCTCCAATCCACTGCCAAAGAAGAATGCCTAAAGTGTCATGGGCCGAGTTTCAATGAACTGATTAAGAAAAATGTGCAAGTGGAGGTGGAAAAAGAAAAAATTAATCCGCATGTATATATTCCCCATGGAGATACCAACGGCGAAGTCATAGAATGTACAAACTGCCATCAGATCCATCCCTTTCCTATACCGAAAGGATATAAAGACGAGACCGCTTCTCTAGAACCTTGTTATTCGTGTCACCATAACTACGAACTTAAGAAGTGTTCGTCATGTCATGATAAGTAATACAAGGAATCTTCGCTCGTGTATGACTTCTTCATATTTTGAGTTTTACCTGCATTTATGAGTCAATTATTAAAAAATCCCCTTTTCATCGGGGCTTATAGGTATTTTTGACCCAAACTCCCGCCTTATAGCCCGTGATTTTTTTCTTTTTTCTTAAAATTTAATTCACC
>CANTYJ010000092.1 GCA_947854175.1 uncultured Turicimonas sp.
GGATTCAAATCGGGCGAGTAGGGAGGAAGATAAACAAACACGACGTTACTTTTAATATTAGAGTAGAGACCGTCTGAATCCTCCCTCACCAGCCGTTTAGCCTTTTTGTGCCAGGGAGCGTTATCCATCATTATCACCCGGACCCAGTGGCCTATCCTTTAAGAATTGCCGGATAGAGGTAATAGTAGACTCAAAATTAAACCAACTTACCTCATGGGTATAAAGTTCTCCGGAGGACGGTAGCACAAAGCCACTAAACGCCACTTTATCACGGGCTACGTAAGACTTGACCTTGGGGGAAAAACCTTTAGCAAGCCACTGCCGAGTAATAGAAGTGCTCGCTTAGAAATGAACTTCATCTTGGAAAAGTAAAACAGCGCCGGGAGTTTTTTGAATATTTTTTAGTTTTTTTTTAAGTATCTCTTTCCTTCTCGTTTGTCTCTCCAATAGAAGGATATGGTTGAGGATGGATTAGAAAGAAACCAAGCTAAGACGTAGGCACTGCCGGACGCCAAGCTCAATACTATATTTCTACTTTATAAAAGCAGATAAGGCAGGAGCATCCCATACGTTGAACCCATTTTTCTATGGATTATTTGATATCGCGTCTTTGATTTCAGCTAATTGATTATCTGTTAATTTCCTAGGTCTTCCGTCCTGTCTTATTGCTCTTAAACGTTTAATTCTTCTTTGATTTTTATGGAAAACTCAATAGTACAGGGCCTACGCATCTAGAAATCAGATACCTAGATGGATAGGCCCTGGAGCCAAATAAAATACGTTGTCGAGAGAAGTTTTCTTGTCTTAATATTGTCTTAATATTAAGGCTTGTTTGTTTTCCTCACAAACAAACCTTCCCTCATAAAACCTCTTTTTCAAGGATTAAGGATGTATAAAAAACTATTAATCACTTGTTTAGCAGCATTTGTCCTCGGCGGAACAGCTAACGCGGAAAGTTTGGACGATCAGTCCATAAAACAGGTTTACTCCGGCGGAAAGTATGCAGATTATTTAGCAGGTTATCACCAGAAACTCGGCGCTGCAGCTCAGTGTTCTGCCTGCCATACTTCTTCAAAGGTCAGCGACTCTCAGGTGGAAATTGATAAGTCCTGTATTGCTTGTCACGGCACGTACGAAGCACTCGGAAAGAAAGACCAGGAAAAAGGAAAGAAAATTTCAGCACATGCCGGCCACCTTTCCATCAATTCATGCACAACTTGCCACGGAGGTCATGAACCTAGCTTTGCGTATTGCAACAACTGCCATATTTTTGATATGGACATGAAGTTCGGCCGTCAGAAGATTCCGTATACACCGCAGGATTTAACTAAATACAAAGACGCCGTGCCCAATCGAGTCGAAAACGCAGATGTCGTCATTGTCGGCGGAGGCGGAGCCGGTATTGCGGCAGCTATCGAGGCATCCCGCAACGGATTAAAGACTGTTCTGCTTGAAAAAATGCCGATTATCGGGGGTAGCTCTCTTTTGTCTACCGGCGGTATGAACGTTCAGGGTTCCAAACAGCAGAAAGAAGCCGGAATTCAAGACAATCCGGAATTATTTGTAAAAGACACGCTGAAGGTTGGCAAAGGCAAAAACAATGTTCCTTTAAATGAAGTCTTAGCAGATGGCAGTCCGAAGGCTCTTGAATGGTTCGAAGCCATGGGTGGTCATTTGGATCTCGACAAAGGCGTATACGGCGGCTGCTCTGTACCGCGTATGCACTTTACTAAGAGCGGCGGTATCGGACGCTACATGATTGCAGTCATGAAGAAAGAGCTGGAAAAATCCGGTGCTGATGTTCGAGTTAATTCCCAAGTTGTCCGCATCAATAAGGATAAAGATGGCAACGTTACCGGCGTTTTGGTTAAAGGAAAGAACTCCGGGCTTTACGAAATCAAAGCGAAGTCTGTCATCTTAGCGACCGGAAGTTACGCTAATAACGGAGCATTAGTTGCTAAGTATCATCCGGAATTTTTCGGCATGGTTAGTTCTGCTCAGCCGGGCAGCCACGGCGACGGGCTCCAATTGGCCGAACCTATAGGTGCAAAGATTACTCACTTAGAACGTGTTCAGGTCCATCCGAATATTGCTGCCGGCACAAGCATTATGCTGACCCTGGCATTCAGAACCAACGGCGGTATTTTAGTTAATAAGGAAGGCAAGAGATTCTTCAATGACAACGCACCTAGAAATGAACTTGGCGCTAGCATGCTCCGCCAGCCGGCACAAAAGGTATGGTTAGTTTATGACGATGCAGTCGCAGCAAAACGTCAAAAAGTTCACAACGGCTATGTCCGCTTAGGTTTTGTCACAGGAGCTGCAACTCCGGAAGAACTGGCTAAGAAAGTCGGCTTACCGGAAAAAGCTTTCGCCGACGAAATGAAGAAGTACGCCGGTTTTGTCAAGAACGGTAAAGACGAAGATTTCGGCCGCAAGGAACTTCCTGAAGCTTTGAATAAAGGTAAACTCTATGCAATCGAAGTCATACCGGCAATCGGAGGAACATTAGGCGGTGTAAATATCAATACCAATACACAGGTATTAGATGAAAACGGCAAGCCAATTCCTAATCTTTATGCAGCCGGTGAGGTTGTAGGCGAATGGCACGGTGAAGATCGTTACGGCGGAAATGCTGTTGCCGGGAATATCGTTTTTGGACGCTTAGCTGCCCAGCAAGCACGCAAAGCGGTCAAATAGCACTTCAATCTGACTAAAAATCGAGCAGGAATGGTTGTTAAGCCATTCCTCTCATATCCGCCCGACATCGCGCCGGGAGCCTAACTCGGTTCTTAATCAAGCAAGGGGATTGGACAATGTCTTTCCCCTTTCTCATTGCCCATCGTACAAAGCTGTAATAAGCCTTTCATGAGCAAATCATTGTAAAGCGAAGTTAGTATCTTTCCCTGAGCCGGAATAACTTCGCCGCCTAGCAGGTACTTAAATGAAAAAGAACTATCCTAACTTCTCAGACATCTTTAACAGAGCTTTCTGTTATCGTATCAGTATTAAATTTTGAAGTTCACTATATATTAGCTCGCTTCGTTAATCTGCAATTTAGAAACTCAATGAAAAAAATAGCCTCTTTCTTTATTTTGATGGTTTTGGTTGTTTTTTGTTCCTCCCATGCGACCTTTGCAACGGAGGTTCAAAACATCAAAATTTTTGGTTTCATTCAACTGGGTACGTCTAAGTTAGATGACGTCATTCATAAATTCAAATTGATGAATTGCAAAGAAGGAAAGATTAGAGACGGTCTAAATGTAAAGAGTTTTGATTTCGAAGTTGATCCGAGTAGCCCGTGTATTCGTCTTCCGAATATAAAAAGTGTCGTGGTGAAAGCTCATAAAGACTCAGGTATTGTTTACGAGGCCGGTTTCTTCTTTGAACCCGATCATGACGTATTCTCCCAATACGAAGAAGTTCTAAGAAGAAAATACGGGTATCCGACAAATTTCTACATAAGCGAAGAAAACAACGGAGGAGACCCAAGATATGTCTGGTCTCTCGGTGATCTGACAATTAAGCTGGAGACGTTTCCACTATTGATTAAACCTTACAACAGTAAGAAGATAAGTTCTTTGTTCTACCAACTTGAAAATAATCAAGACCTGAAGGAAATGGAATCTTTACTTTAGGATTAAAAACTGAAAATTAACTGACTGACTATTGAATTTGGAAAGAACTCAAACAGAATCATAAATATGTTCTCATCAGTTCTTTGAAAACTCTGAGGTAGTACACCGTCTCGGAGCTTTCCTTTTTTACGACTAAAATGTCGGAAGTTAAAAAAGGAATAAAAAGAATGCAAGAGATTTTGATCAATAACTCTATTCATGAAGAAAGAGTTGCAGTACTCGAAGACGGTAATCTGGAAGAACTGAGGATCGAAAGAATCGCCGAACTCTCACTAATAGGAAATATTTATCTCGGAATCGTCGGTAAAGTATTGCCGGGAATGCAGTCGGCCTTCATTGAAGTTGGGCTCCAAAGAGCCGGTTTCCTCCATGTCGGAGACATGAGACAGGCTCAGAAAGACGGAGGAAATATTCCGATCGAAAAATTGCTTCACGAGGGTCAGACAGTTTTGGTTCAAGTTTTTAAAGATCCAATCGGAACCAAGGGAGCGAGACTGACTACGGAAATCAGTCTTGCCGGCAGGCTTCTTGTTTATCTTCCTTATGACTCTCATATCGGTGTTAGCCAAAAGATCGAAGATAGTGCTGAAAGAGAAAGACTTAAAGAAGCTGTTGAGTTGATTACCAAAGCTGAAGGGCCGCAGAAGGGTGGATTTATTGTAAGAACTAGCGGAGAAGACGCTCAGCCGGAAGACTTTGTCAATGATATGAAATATCTGGTCAAGCAGTGGCAGGAAGTAGAAAAGAAAACTCACCTTACTGAAGCACCGGCTCTTTTATATTCTGATGTGGATATTGGTCAAAAAGTTCTGCGGGATTTGGTCAGTGAAAAAACATCCAAAATTATTGTTGATAATCCGGCTCTCTTTAAATCCCTTCAGAATTTTGCAAAAAAATTCGTCCCTGACTCATTAAATCTGCTTGAGCTGTATCAAGGTGATAGACCTTTATTTGATCAATATAACCTTGAAAATGAAATTCAGGATTCGTTGAGCAGACGCGTTAATTTGAAGTCCGGGGGCTATCTGATTCTTGACCAGACAGAAGCAATGACTACGATTGATGTCAATACGGGTGCCTTTGTAGGACGACGCGATTTTGCCGACACAATTTACAAAACGAACTTGGAAGCGACACATGCAATTGCACGCCAATTGAGACTGAGAAATCTGGGAGGAATCATTATTGTTGACTTTATTGACATGGACAACCCCGAACATCAGAAAGGTGTTTTGTCGGAATTGAGAAATGCAGTCAAAAATGATCGTAACCGTATCTTTATCAGTGATTTTACAGAGTTGGGCTTGGTCCAGATCACCAGAAAAAGAACCCGAGAATCGCTGGCACATTTGATGTGCGAAACCTGTCCGACATGCGGTGGAAGAGGAGAAATTAAAACAGCAAGAACCGTTTGTTATGAGATTCTGAGAGCTGTTTTAAGGGAATATCACCAGTTTAAGGATGCCAAAGAGTTTACTATTTTGGCTAATCAGGACGTTATAGAAATGTTCCTTGACGAAGAAAGCGAAGCTTTGGCACTTCTTGGAGATGCCATCCAAAAGCCCATTAGACTACAGCTGGAAAATGAATTCATCCAGGAACAATACGACGTGCTGGTACGATAGTGATGAAAAATTGCGAGAGATTTGAATTTTTTGTGTTCGATTGGGATGGAACCATTTGTGACACGATTTCTTCTATTATCAAAGCCTATCAGTACGCAACGGAGCAGATGGGATTCAAAGTGCCATCCGATGATTTAGTTCGTTCAACAATAGGAATGAGTACTCAAAGGTGCCTTAGTATTTGTTGTCCCGAATGCCCTGCGGATAAATATGAGGAATATTTTAAGCATTACACGTCCTACTACATACCTCGTGAAGCGCAGAATTCTCTTGTTCCGGGAATTGAAGAATTGCTGCGAGATATGCAGAGATTAAATCTTCGGATGGGCATAGCTACAGGAAAAAGCAGACGGGGTATGAACCGTGTTTTAACAAAATTCAATCTGACCGGTCTGTTTGAAAGCGTACAGACCTCAGATGTGAATTTTTCGAAACCGAATCCTCAAATGCTGGAGAATATCTCGGAGGAGTCCGGTGTTGAATGTTCGAAAATGCTAATGATTGGTGATTCATCGCTTGATCTTCTGATGGCTGCCAATGCCGGAGCAGCCGGACTCGGTGTTACCTACGGTGCAACTCCGTTGGAAGAATTGGAAAAAACACCTCATCTGAAGTTGTGCTCGTCTGTTGATGAAATTAGAGAGTTTCTCGAAATTTAAAATTTTTCAACCAAGCACTTGTTAGCTAAGGCCCGGAGCAGATTTACCGGGCCATGAAATTATCTTTCTATTTAGCGGCGCTTTAATAAGAGTCCTGTACCAATTGCCAAAACAATGCAGGAAAAAGTTGATACGATAAATGGCGCCGACAGCGAGGTATGGGCAACCAGGAATCCGAACATGGGAGGCACAAACAACATGCCGCCATAATTGAATAAAGCAATTACTGAGCTGGCCTTAGCAGTTGAAATACCGGGATATTTTCCGCCGGCACTAAAGAGAATAGGAACCAGTGGTGCTAAGCCCAAACCTAAAAGAGAAAATCCAAGCAATACAAAAACTGTCGACGAACTCAATATAATTAATAAACCACCAACTGTACTAATGCAAGCACCGCTTGTAGCAATAAATGAATCTCCATGAGCGTCACGAAGTCTGTCGCAAAATAGACGGCAGATTCCTGTCGTCAATGAAAAGAATCCGAATGTCAGAGCGGCAATGGCTTGAGTGGAATCTGCCATAGAAGCAACGTAAAGACTGCCCCAGTCAACAACGACTCCTTCAGTCTCAGAGGCTAAAAGGCAGAAGAACCCGCATAAGTAAACAAAGAGCGGAATTGAAAATTTCTTTGCTTCAGATTGTTTCTTTCCTTCCTCTGATTGCTGATCATCAAGCAGTCTCTTAGAGCAAATCGGGATAAAAAATTGATAAATAAGGCCGATAATCAGAAAGTTAAGAAAAGGAGTGGTTCCCAACGATGTTAAAAGGCTACTGCCGAAAGAGGCAAAGACAGCCGCAAATGCAAACATTGCATGGAAAAAAGCCAGCTTCGATTGTTTTAAAACTTTTTCAAAGAGAATCCCCTGGATATTCATGGTCACATCAGTCAAACCAAGGCAAAAACCCAGACATCCGATAGCAATGAAGAAAAAGGTGATATTCGGACATAGACCGCAGAGAATGACCATCAGGGCAGATAAGGCAGCAGCAACTGTAAGCACCTTCCGGCTAGTAAACAGCTTTGTAAAATAAGGTGTTAGAAACATAGCAGCCAAACTTGAACTACCTAATGTAAATAAAATCATCCCGATGATGGTTGGGTCGGCTTGGATTTGTGCAACCAATGCAGGAAGTCTGGAAGTCAGAAGGCTGAAAGAAAGACCGGGCGCTGCAAAAAAATAAGCGCAAGAATACAGTTGTTTCTGTTTTTCTGTGAGCATAGGACGAATAAATAAAAAATCCGCCTTTCGCACACAATATAATTGTCCGCAGGGAAAGGGTGGGCAAACACCACAGACCCGCAAATTATAACTTAAAGAAGTTCCTTATTTGAGATGATAGGTTTCACATGATGGGCCGGAATACAAAAAACTCCCGCAGGTTTTTGCCTACGGGAGCTTCAGAGGATTTAAAAGAGATTATCTCTTATTAGCTTTTACGCCATCAATCGCTTCTTTGATAAGAACAGGATCGTTGTTTCCTTTCTGTTCTTCTGAAACGCCTTCACCTGTAGCGATCTTAACGTTGGCCCAGTAACCCCAGTGGTAAGCTGCGTCAGCCTCACTAACTTTACCGTCACCGAACATAAGACGTGCTGTACCGCGGTACGGCTGGAAGATTCCGCCGCCAAGGTAGACGTGGCCGAGACCGAACACGATAAACACTAAGAAGGAGATATCATGAACAATCTTAGCAACAAGCATTGTTTCGTTAGAGAAATGAACGGCCCATTTTCCGCCCGGTAACAAACCGGTGTTCAACCAGAGAACAATACCGCTCAGTGCAATGAAGATACCTGCAAACAGAAGGATACCGTCGGCAACTCTCTGCATAGACTTAACTTCTCTCTGAGGTGGCATATGAACCTTAGAGGGAGCGAAAAGATAAGGCAGGAATTTGGCGGCAAACTCATAGTCGTCCTTGTCCCATTTGCCAAAAATGTTATGGAAGAACAGGTGCTTTGCCCCTTTCAAGGAGAAGAAGAAAGCGTAAAGCGGAACGAGAATGAATGGAATTGCAGCAATTCTGTGAACCCATCTCATTGCGATTGTGAATTCAGGACCGGCCCAGTTATTAGCGGCCGGGATGAAGACAAAGATTCCGCTGATTACAAGGATCACGCAACAAACTGCAGCGGTACCATGAGTAAAACGAGCGAGAAAAGAATGTCTCTTAATATATTTTTCTACCATAGTTTGCCTCTCTTATTTTGACTCTTGGTCAGACTGCTCTTTTTTAAGCTTGTCTAATTCTTCAACGACCAACTCGTCGCCAACTTTACGTTGTCTGTCAGACCAAGTCTTGCGAGCTTCTTCGACAGATAACTTCTTACGTCTGTAACCGATAGCAGCGATCAGGGAGATAGCCAAACCACCGGCAGTAGCTACTGCAGCAAGACCGGCAGCCGGACGTGCGAGCTGGCTCATAGAGACCATTGTAGACATCTTCGGATCGGTTGGTAGACCTTGTGCCTCATGACCGAACTTGCAGACTTGAAGAATATGGAGACCACCCATTTCCTTTTCGCCGTAAAGTTCAGCTTTATCGTAGCCGCGAGATTTGAGGAACTCAACTCGTTGCTTACCGAGTTTGATCATCTCTTCTCTTGAGCCAAAGTGTAGGGCACCCGGCTGGCAAGTTGTTACACAAGCCGGTTTCCTGCCGTTTTCAAGACGATCCCAGCACATTGTGCACTTATCGATCTTCGGTGTTTCTTCTGTAGCGTAATAACGCGGTACATCGAAAGGACAAGCCATACGACAGTATTCGCAACCGATACAGATATCCTTGTTAACGGAAACAACACCGTTGGACTCGATCTTAAGAGCGCCGGTCGGGCAAACAAATGCGCAGGCGGCTTCAGTACAGTGGTGACAGGATCTTCTGCCGAAAGCCCATTCAACCGGTCTGATCTTGTTGTCGGTCTTCTTTTCTTCGAAGGTCATAATGAGACGAGTGCTACCGTTCAAATCCTTCGGAGCCTGGTAGCTGCCGGTGAACTTGTTCTCGTTAAGACCGAGCGGGGAATAAAGAACATTCCATTGCTTACAAGCAACCTGACAACCCTTACAAGCTGTGCACTTGGAGGAGTCGTACAACATTGCGACTTCTTCTTTCATGAACTTTGTAGTCATTATTTAACCTCCTTATGCTTTTTCAACATTGACTAGGAATGCCTTGTATTCAGGAATGTAGGAGTTCGGATCTCCGACGTTCGGTGTCAAGTCATTCATTGTGTCACCGGTAGAGAAGGCACTTGCCCAGCTCCAGTGGTGAACCAAACCAATTGTGTGGACCGTTTTCTTGTCAACCATAAGTGGCTTAAGGCGGACTGTAACCATAGCGTTTGCAACAATTGAACCCCTCTTGTTGAAGACGCGGATCTGGTCACCGTTCTTAATGCCTTTTTCTTTTGCTAACTCTTCAGAAATTTCCACAAACGGTTGCGGCATAATTTCAACAAGCCAAGGAATATTTCTTGTTTGTGTACCACTCTGCCAGTGTTCTGTGACGGAGTAGCTGGTTGCGACGATCGGGAATTCTTTAGCGTCGCCTCTCTGGACATTCTTCCACTGTGTGAACTGAACCATCGGGCTGTCGTTGCGGCCGTTCATCAGGTTCTTGACAGGAGATTCATACGGTTCGTAGTGTTCAGGCAACGGACCATCTTTCATTGGGTAAGCAAACAGTCTGGAGTGCTGTTCCCAAGTCATGAAGAAGGCATTGTCATTTGGCGGAACCGGAACAACTTTACCGTCTTTAACTTCAGATGTAACAAAGTCACCGACGTCATTGTTAACCCATTTTTCTCCGTTCCAAGAAACAAGCATCTTGTCCGGATTCCATGGTTTTCCTTGTGGGTCGGCAGAAGCACGGTTGTATAGAATACGACGGTTTGCAGGCCAAGAGAAGGACCAGTCGGAGTAAAGGCCAAGACCGGAAGGATCGTTGCGTGAACGACGAGTACATGGCTGTTCCATCGGATCCCACTTAGCTACTTCGTTATTGTAGAAGCCACCGAAAATCCAGTCTCCGCAAGCAGTGGTTCCATCAGCCTTCAAATCAGCATAGCTTTTAAGAAGTTTACCTGTCTTGACATCATAGCCGTTCAAGGCATGGGAAACAGATTTGACATCTAAATGACCCGTCGGATTTCTGTAATTCCAATTGACCTTTGTAATCTGTTCAGCATTAACACCGCCTTCGTTAGCATATAACTGACGGATTCTCTGGAACAAACGGGTAAGAATTTCAAAGTCACTCTTGGCTTGTCCCAATGGTTCAAGAGCTTTCTGACGCCATTGCATCCAGCGACCGGAGTTGTTGATGGAGCCTTCTTTTTCATAAATCAAGGCAGCCGGTAACATGTATACGGTTGTATTGATTTTGGTCGGATCCATATCAGGAGCCTTCCAGAATGTAGCTGTTTCAGTAGCAAACCAGTCAGCAACAATCATCCAGTCTAATTTGGCAAGTGCATGACGTGTGAACTTAGCGTTGGAGGCAGAGTGAGCTGGGTTCATACCCCAAACCATGTAGCCTTTAACTTGACCTTCATTCATGTACTGGAAGGATGGAATAGTACTGTCATTGTGAGCTAAAGAACGCTTCGGCCACAAATCGTAGCAGTAATCATTTTCTGCTGTTGCGTTATCACCGTACCATTCCTTGAGCATGGAAACCAGGAACTTCGGCTTATTCATGTAGTAGCCGGAAGAGTAGGTTTCAGCAGAAAGGTAGGCGCTCAATGTCGGATGCTTCTGGGCGATCGGCCAAGCAAGATAGCCTGGAGTGTAGTCCATTGTTGCGCCGATATCGGTTGAACCCTGAACGTTTGGTTCACCACGGAGAGCATTAATACCGCCGCCGGCTACACCAACGTTACCGAGAAGCAACTGAACCATACACATGATACGGCAGTTCTGAGAACCGTAGGAGTGTTGTGTCTGACCTAAAGCGTAGAGGATGTTACCGCTCTTTTCAGGAGCGCCGGACTCTGCATATGTCTTGTAGATGAGTTCGAGAACTTCCGGATCAATACCGGTAACTTCAGAAACTTTTTCAAGTGAATATCTGGAGTAGTGCTTGGAAACGAGATTTAATACGCAATTCGGGTCTTGGAGAGAAGGATCTTTCTTAGGAACTTTTAATGCCGGAGGATTAAATTGCGGTACGCCCGGGTTATGGATCCAGTTTCCAGCCGGATTTTCGCTCCATGGAATAACTTCTTCAGTCTGGTACAACCAGGTTCTGTTGTCATAAGCCTGATCTTTGTCTTCCCAGCCGGTGAACAAACCGTCAGCAACATCAAACTTGTAATCGTTGTTGATGAGGTAAGTGGCATTTGTATAAGCCATCACATATTCTTTCTGATAGAGCTTGTTGGAAAGGATGTAATTGATCATTCCACCAAAGAAAGCAATATCAGTACCCGGACGGATATGAGCAAAGATATCGGCTTGAGAAGCTGTTCTGTTGAAACGCGGATCGACAACAATCCATTTAGCGCCTTTATCAACTGCCTTATGAACCCAACGGGAGGATAAGGGATGGTTCTCAACGTTATTGGCACCGATAGATAGGATCACATCAGAGTTTTGAAAGTCACACCAGTGACTGGTCATGGAACCGCGTCCGAAAGACGGAGCAAGACCTGATACGGTTGAGGAGTGGCAAACACGAGTCTGGTTATCAATCTGAACTACACCGAGAGAGCGGGCAAATTTCTGGACAAGCCAGCCTTCTTCGTTATTTAACTGTGCAGCGCCGAAACTGGCAATGCCTTCGCAACGGTTGACTGTTACGCCGTTTTCAACTTTAGTGTAAGACTCGTCTCTTGTCTTCTTAATGGCACGAGCCATTTCATCGATAATCTGACTCCAAGAAATAGGTTCCCAATCTTTGCTTCCGGGTCTTCTGACCAACGGCTGAGTCAAACGGTATGGATGGGGGATGAGCCTTTCCTTGTGATCAACGATATCTCTAAGACCGGTCAAAGCAGCGCCTTTCGGACAAAGTCCTCCGAGGTTGCAAGGATTGTCCGGATCACCCTCAATATTGACTAGCTGACCGTTGCGGACGGAAACGATTGCTCCGCAGCCACCGGAACAGTAGCAACAAATATTAAGAAATTCTTGTGTGTCATGTAATTTCCATGGCAACACTTGACCAGGAACATACCGACTGGCAGCTTTGGCACTAAAAGCTGCTGAAGCGAGACCAAAAGCTGCCGAGGATTTTAGAAAATGTCTTCGGGTAGTTTGCATGTTAATAATAAATCCTTTTCCAACCCACCTAAACCACAAGAGTTCAAGCAGATAGGAAGATAGTTGAGTTGGGGGATCCAACTTATGTTGAGTGAAGAATAGTATGCGTAATAGATTGAGTCAATCATCTTATAGGATTAATCTTTTGGTTCTAATTATAAAAATCAAATAGTTATGTTTATCTTCTATACACAATTTGGGTATTTCATGAAAAAAAGTTTTAAAAAACGTATTTAATTGTTTCTATTGCTGTTAATGATCCTCATTTATAAGGAATTAATAGATTTTTTTTAAATCAATCAGAGCAAACGATAAATGCAAAAAAACAAACAAATTAGACAATTTTTGGTGTGGGAAAAATAAAGACGTATGCTATCGAATTAACATTATTTTCTTAGTTCTCCAATAGCAAATTCGTAAAGTTTGTTTCCTGAAGTTTTCATTAATGTGAAGAAGTATCTGATTTTCAGGATAGTCCTAAACTTTTTGGGTATCTGTTTGCTTAAAAAGATCCCTTTTTGGTGAAGAAACTGTATTTGTATCCGGTCCACTACTTATCATAGGTTTGTCGAGGGCGAGAAGGCCCCTTAAAATGATTTGGAGGAAATAAGAAATGGCTCTTGTTCAATGGGATGTATCTGTACCGGAAGAACTTAATGATGCAACAATGAAATATCTGGCTGAAAGTGGTCAGGGTGTTGAAGGATTGTCAAACTTAGTTGCAACAGCCGTGGGCAAATTTGTAAAAGATCCTCGTGCACTGGATAAAGAATCAGACGTCACAGAAGGTGAACTAAATGATTTGATCGCTGCTTCTTTGGCTAAATTCAAAGAAAAGTACTCCGGAATTACAGAAGGCGAAATCAGAGATATGCTTGATGTCGCTATTCAAAAGACAAAGGAAAAATACAGCGGAATTACTGCCGGTCAGTTTAACGACATGGTTAATGAAGGCGTCAAAGCCCTCAAAGATAAACTCTCTAAGTAATTCTGATTTCAGTTAATTAACTGACCAAACCGCCCGGTTAAATGGACTTAGGCGGTATTTCTTTGCCTAAATTTAACTAGTTAGAAGTGCGAGAAAATATTCAGGAAGTCTAAATGCCGGGCTTTACTCTAGTCAGAGAAAGCCCATACGGCTCTTAAACCAAAAAGGTCAAGCTAATCTTAAAGTGGAATTAGCTTGACCGGCTATGAAAGAATTTCCTGCGTTAATTAAAGTTGTTCGACTTTGATTCCGGATTTTTTTAGGAAATTAATTCCATCAAGACTTCTATATTGCTCATGGTAATAAACCTCTTTAATTCCGCATTTTTGAATTAATAGAGAGCAGTGAAGGCAAGGGCTGTGAGTAATAAAGATTTTAGCTCCTTCCGAAGAGTAGCCATTTTGCGCGAGTTTGGCAATTGCGTTTAACTCTGCATGCTGAACTTCGGGTCTCGTGACAAGTTTTCCATCAACCATATCCTCACAGCAGTTATCATAGCCAGTAGGCATGCCGTTCCAACCAAACGAAATGATGGAATGATTTTTTACGATAACGCAACCAACTTTTAATCGCTCTGCATAACTTCTTTTAGAAGTAAGAAGAGCAATGTCCATATACATTTGGTTGTCTTTTTTAATATCCATGACGTTATTGTCTAAGTTCTAAAAAATTTAATTCTAACTTCTTCAATATTATTAAAACTAGTTTGGCTGAAAAGTGTTCAGTTTGGATGCTAAATAGCTTTTATGAAGGATGTTTGTGCTAGTCTAAAATCAATCTTTTTCTTCGGATGAACAAAATGAAAGTTTTCCTAGCTCTAATGTGCTTTCTAGTCATGATGCTTCAAGCATTCTTTGGCCTTTATCTATATAACAAAGGCGAGAATATTTTTTATCCCGAACAACTTCAAATGTCCTTGATGGCTCAGGGTGAAAAAACTCCTAAGGCGACAGAAATGGTTCCTCCATCCGAAGGAACAATGACTACAGATACGGTCACCACTGAGATTCCCAAAGTTGATCTTAAACAAGAACACAATATATCTTCAGATAGTCAAGCGGCTTTGACGATCACAGAAAATTTTCAGGCACCGACTCCAAAATTAATCAATCCGGCGTTTGATACCGGTTGGGCAGGTTTCCTTCAGGTTGAAAATGCAGTTATTACATTCTTACTGTTTATTCTTGGATTTGCTGTTTGTTGCGTGAAGGGCAGAGGCGCTGCTTCCAGATGGGTTTTTGGATTTAATCTTGTGTTCTGGTCAGCTTTAACCGGTGCTATCTGGTTCTTCCACCCGGTCAATACACCGTTGAATATTTTAAGAATGACTTTTAAATTCCCACAATGGTATTTCATTATTGCCATGTCAGGACTTGCTGCCTTGGTAAGTTTTATTCTGTTTGTCAACGCATTTAGAAAACCTTCGGATAAACCTGCTAAAAAATCTGATTTGAAACGTGAAGAACTGCTCGTCAAAGATAAAAGCGAGAAAACTCCAGTCACGGAAAGTAAAGAGATTGCCGATAAGTCAGAATCTAAGGTTGAGAAAAAATCCAGATTCGGTTTTGGCTTTGGCAATGAATCCAAAGAGAGTAAATCGACTGATATTAACAGTATAAAGTCACCGACTGTTTCTCCTGTTGAGAAAGATTTATCCGCTAAACCTGAAAAAGAAGAGCCATCGGTAGAATCGAACGATTCTAACTTTGTAGAAGTAAAAGAAGGTTTTGAAAAACCATTGGAAAAACCATTAAAACTTCAAGAACAGGAAAAAGTTGCTCCTGTAAAAGAGCCTGGAACAAAAGAAACTACTGAAACGGGTGAAAAGCCAAAAGAGGAAGCCAAAAAAGAAGAACCGTCGGTTATTATCGTACCACCGGCTCCAAAAAAAGAACCTAAGTTTTAATTAGAACAAGAGGTCCGACTAGTCGGACCTCTTTCATTAAAGGAACGAAAATGTGCCACTTAAATAAAGGCGAACCTATTGATTTAGACGCAATTGCAAAATTAAATAAAGCTGTGATTGGACAACCGGCTCCCGGATTTACTTTGCTCAGTGATGAAGGAAAAGAAGTCAGTTTATCGGATTACCTTGGTAAAAAAGTCATTCTTTTCTTTTATCCTAAAGATAATACAGCCGGGTGTACTGTTGAAGCACTAAGTTTCGAAGATAATTTGAAAAAACTTAACGAAAGTGGTTATGAAGTAATCGGTATTTCAAGAGATTCAATTAGCAGTCATCAAAAATTCAAGACTTCCAAAAATTTAACTTTCACGTTATTGTCCGATCCCGATGAAGTTGCTTGCAGAGAGTATGGGGTTATGAAAATGAAAAACATGTACGGCAGAAAATACTTGGGTATTGAAAGGTCCACCTTTGTAATAAATGAATTAGGAATTCTGACTCACGAATTCAGAAAAGTTACACCAAAGGATCATTTGGAAAAGCTTAAGAAAGCATTAGATATTTAGTCAACAACTAAGTTAAAAGAGTAAACCGCTGGTCAGGGTTCTGGCTATCGATTTGACAAACTCTGCAATGTCATCAAAGTAGTAAAGGATAAAATCGTAGTCGGCCCTTAAGTTAACAAAAAAATCCGTCAATCCAAGATTGCTGGAAAGTTCATATAAAAATGTCTGAAACCAGTTATTAAAAGAATCCATGGTTGTATCTGTTAAGTATTCTTCAAGAGAATAGCAAATTTCCGGAACATAGCATAAAAATAAGAACCAACTTAAGAACAAAGGCCTCGTGAACCGAGGCCTTTGCTTGAATATCCGGAAACAGATTAAATATGTGTATCAGGATCTAATTTTTCTGTTCCCAAAGATCCTTCCATCTTAGAAACGAGAAGGGCTGTCAAGCTATCACCAAGTACGTTAACAGAAGTTCTGATCATATCAAGAACACGGTCTACACCGGCAATTAAAGCAACAGCTTCTAATGGAATTCCGACTTCGGTAAACACAATCGTTGTCATGATAAGGCCGGCACCTGGAACACCTGCTGTACCTACGGCGGCTAGAACACCCATCAATACGATTTGGAACTGCTGGCTCATGGTTAAGTCAATGCCAAACACTTGAGCAGCAAAAACAGCGGTAACACCCATGTAGATAGAGGTACCGTTCATATTAATAGTGTTACCCAGAGGGATGACGAAGGAAGCGATGGCTTTGGAAGCACCCATTTGACGAGAACATTCCAAGTTGATAGCAAGAGCTGCTGCAGAGGAGCAAGTGGTGAAGGCGATCAACCAGGGTTCAAAAGCTCCCTTGATGTATCTTGTTACGCTCATACCGATTAACTTAATAAGCGGAAGGTAAGTAACAATAACGAAGAGTACAGTTGCTACGAAAGCGCAGAGGATTAATTTACCTAAAGGTAAAAGAACTGCTAAACCGTGCTTCGAAACAGTGTAAGAAATTAAGCCGAAAACTCCGATAGGGGCATACAACATGACATAGTTAGTCATTTTGATCATTACATCACCAACTTTTTGGAAGAAGTCGGTAATCATTCTTGCGGGTTCACCCATAACGGAAACGCAGAAACCGAAGAAGATTGAGAAGAAAATGACCTGAAGCATGTTGCCTTTAGCAAAGGCATCCATCGGATTGATAGGAACAATTTCCATCAAAACTTTGGAAAGCGGGGGAGGTGTAGCGGATTTTGCCTGGAGGCCTTCGACAGAAAGAGAAAGACCGACGCCCGGGTCCATAAAGTTTGCAACAATCAAACCAATGGTTACAGCAATTGCTGTTGTAATAGCAAAAACTAAAATTGTTTTAACAGCGATAGAACCAATCTTGCTAGCATCACCTAAACCGGCGGCACCTGCAATCAAGGTTGCAATAACGAGAGGTACAACAACCATACGGATCAAACGAATAAATAATTGACCCAAAGGTTGCAGCCAAGTAGTTGCAAATTCAGTAGAGACTAGGCAACCGGCGAGAACACCGAGTACCAGACCATACATCATTTGCATAGGTAATCCTACCCAAAATGATTTCTTAGCCATAAAAACTCCGAAGTACTGAGAATATTAAATTTTGTAATTTAAGTTACAACACGTATTTATGATAAAACGATCTACGAGTTTTTATGGATATTTATTCAGTTTTTACAAAATATAGGTATCAATTTTGATCATTATGAAAAGTAGTTGTCAAAAAAAGACAAAACCATCGCAAATTAAGAGAAACGAGACAAAAAGCTAACGATATTCAATCCAATGGACGATTAAATTTAGAAAATTGTTCCAAGACCGCTTAATTTTTAGTTGAAAAATATCAAAAATATGTTGAGTATCAGTGCTTATAGTTAATTTATTGCTTTTAATTGATAAAAAATAAAGTCGAAAGATTTGAAAGGTGCAATTAAGGAGAGAGAATTATTGAATTAAATTTCATAATTTTTGGGAGTCATCGAGAATCAGAACAGATCTAAATTATTTAGATCCAAAAATCCGAAAACTGCCTTGAGAGGAACGAAATAAAATTTGAGCAAATATAAAAAGAGAAATTGATCTCAAAGAACCGAAAAAAAACTTGAAGAATGAAGATCAAAGTAACGATAAGAAAGCCGGAAAAGTTCTTCTATAAAAGTTAGAAGAAGATTCATTGGAAAATATTTTGGTGGTGATCTTAAGAAATCAAAATTGGAATAAAAACGCTCAAAATTTTGTCTAAAACATGTAAAACTTAACTCAACATAATAGTAGTTATGTTGAATTAGATAAAAATGAACGAGATTTTTTGACTTTTCTATGTTACGAATCCTGGTTATAAATTAACTGAATATTTTTATAAAAAATTAAAATTTTGTTTATTGGGATCAATTAAAGTTGATTCTTTTAAAATTCAATTGTTCATAATTCTCTTCATTCTTATTTCTTATTTCTGCATCATTCTTTATGAATTAATTTTAGGATGAAATAATCTTGTTTAATTATTGATAAAGAAATTTTTAAATCCTCCAATAAAAATATGTAAATCTACTTTAAGTAATTTTGAAATTCATTAAATTTCAGATAATTATTTGAATAAGTTATTTCTTAACTTAAAGCGATAAAGATTATTAACTTAATATCTTCAATTCAATTTATTTCTCCTTTATAGAAATTAAAATAATCCTGCTTAAGAACTTATTTTATTTAGTATTGATATTTATAGGATTTGAATTTATTACAATATTATTGTTATATGCTATCAATATAATTAATGAAATACTATTAAAATCAATATTTATAAACTTCTCTTCCAATTTACTCAACTGACAACGAAATCAGCCTACTCTTTCTTTCCATGCTTTCCTGATTAAAAACTTTTTCTTTGAATTTCATTTTCAAGAATTTCGGAATATATTATTTAGCTATTCAACAACAATTACAGCCTCTTTATCCTATATGTTCGGTCTCGGAACTTTAATTAATGTCGCAGCAATTATCGCTGGCGGAACAATTGGCTTGATTTTCGGAAGCCGTTTAAATGATAGAAATAAACAAGCCTTAATTTCCTCTTGTGGTTTGTGTACATTGTTTATTGGAATCGCCGGCTGTTTGGAGCAAATGTTCTCCTTCAATGGAACAAAATTTGTTTCTTCCGGAACGTTAGTTGTGATTCTCTCTTATGCTTTCGGAACATTATTGGGTTCAATTCTGGATTTGGAAGGAAAAATAGAGAGTTTCGGTAAATTTTTAAAAATGAAAGCCGGCGGAAAAAATGATAATAATTTCGTCGTGGCGTTTGTTATCTCCTCTCTCACGGTTTGTATCGGTGCCATGGCTGTCGTCGGTGCTATCCGGGATGGTGTTAATCAAGATATTTCTATCCTTGTGGCAAAATCAATTTTGGATTTTGTCATTATTATGATCCTTGCTTCCAGTCTCGGCAAAGGGTGTTTGTTCTCTGCAATTCCGGTAGCACTGTTTCAAGGCACAATTACGCTATTAGCTGTTTTTCTGGAAAGTTTACTAACTCCTCTTGCCGTTCATAATATTTCCATGACCGGTTCAATGATGATCTTTTGTGTAGGAGTCAATCTAATTTTTGGACAAAAATTTGCAGTAGCCAACATGTTGCCGACATTACTGTTTGCAGTTGCTTTTGCTTATATTCCGGTTTTTAATTAAGAGCCTCTTCCTTTTTAGGCCACGCCAAAATAATCATGTTAGCAGCAATAGAGATACCCCCTACTATTTCATAGCCGTTAAATTGAGTACCTAAAAGTAGAACAGATAATACAACCGCAGAAAATGGTTCGAAAGATCCAAGAATGGCTGAAATTGAAGGACGGACAAATTCGGTACTTTTCAAATAACACCAGAATGCAGCAACGGTTCCAAATAAAACAATTTGTCCATAACAAAGAATGGCATTAAAAGTCCAATGAGCGTTTGGGTTGAAAGGTGATGTGAAAAAACTTGCAATAATGCCTCCTATCAACATTCCCCAGCCAACAACAAAGGACACTCCTACTCTATCAATCACCCCTTTTGGTTGAACCGTACAAAAAGCTCCGAAAGCTGCAGAAGCTAATCCCCAGGCAGCCCCTTTCCATGAAAAATCTAAAGAACTGAAGTTTCCTTTAGTGACCAATAAAAAAACACCGGAAACCGCCAGTAACAGACATAAAATTTCTTTGAATGTTGGCTTTCTGTGTTTGCAGATCACAAAATAGAAAATGATAAATAAAGGCCCAAACCCGACCATGATAGCTGTTGTACCTGCATTACTGGCCGAAATCCCTTCAAAAAAGGTCCACTGAATCATTAGAACTCCGATACCATATACGATCACGTCCCTTAGATTCTCTTTGTTTTTAAGCGGGGTAAATATACTTTTTCGCTCAGTAAACATGTAAAGCAGTAATAAACAAATACCTGAACCTGCCAGTCTTAATGTTGTCAGATCAGATGAAACAAAATTACAGTTTTCAAATAAATATTGGGCAGCAACAGCCATGCTTCCCCAACAACAACCGGCAAACGCTGCCAGTAAAATTCCTTTTAATGTATTTGACACGGCGCTTCTATCGGTCTTTGCTTAAAAATGCGGGTAAATAAATAGACGGAATGGATTCTATAGGAAGATTTAGTCTTTCATACCAATAAAACCAATTGTCAGTTGAGTGCTCAGAGAAATGATTTTTTATGGCTGTCATAATTTCCCGGATGTTTTTTTCATCCTTATTTTCTTTTCGGCATGCTAGTGAAATAGGCCAAGCACTACGATGCCACCCCCTAAGAACGGGAATAACCTCGCCGCTTTTTAGATAATCTTCAATAATACTTATTGAAACATCTATTGAAATACCTTCGCCCTGGATCAGTTTTCTTTTACAGACATTGGCATTCCCATAAAATATCTTAGGAAAATTACTGATATCCAAGGTCTCCTGTCCATTTTCTAGAATAGGAAAAAAAGACCCGTTGGACCTCTCTCTCATCAGTAAGGTATGACCGGATAATTCATAAATAGATTTAGGTTCTCCATACCGTTCAATATATTTTCGACTCGCAAATAAGCAAGTCAGTTGAAATCCGGCCGGAATCCAAAAAATGCCTTCACTTTTAGGACGGTATCCGAACCAGGCAATATCTGCAGTGCCGTTGAGTAATCCGGTTTCTCCACAGTCAGATGTAAATTGAAGAGTAAGATTATTTATTTTTTTACTATATTCCGTCAAATAATCTATTGATTTTGAACCATCCGAATTTAATGGGAAGCTAACAATTATTTCATCATTAAAATTCTTATGAGTTGTTTCACCGGAGGTTGCATGAAAATTCACCACAAAATTCCAGTTGGCTATAAGACGATGGACATGTGGGATTAGTTTTTTTGCATTCCAGGTAAGGACCGCCGGCTTTTTTGTTCTATCTAAAAGTGAAAAGCCAAGTTCTTTTTCTAATTGATGTAGCAACTTTGATGCAGTTGATTTATCAATTTCAAGGGATCTTGTGGCTTCGGTCAGATTATTATTTTTCTGAATCTCTGCCAGGAGCACCCAGGCTTTCAAATTTTCTTTGGCTTTCACTTTTTTTATTTAGAAATCAGAATATTTCCAAAATTATATATTCAAAAAAAACGGACCCAAATCGGATCCGTTTAATTTAAATATCGCTATGAAGTTTTATTCTTCAAAAGTACCTTTGACGATAACTTCCGAATCCTTCATAACTTGTTTGCCTTTCATAAAGAGATGAACCGGTTTAAGTTCTTCGTTAAGAACTAATAAATCAGCATCCTTTCCTGCTTCAAGAGTTCCTTTGTCATTTAAACAAAGAGCTGTGGCAATTGTCTTGGTTAAAGGTAACAAAGCTTTTTCAAGACCGATCTTGTCAGCTAATTTTTGCAACTGCAGTAAGTTGTCAGAAACCTTACATACAGTCAAGCCAACCATTTCGCCTTTACTGTCAAATCTCGGCATTGAGCCGTGACCGTCAGAGGAGAAAGTAATACGGTCAATCGGAGCCCCGTTATCTAAAGCCATAACAAAGGCATCTGCAGCATCGCCCATGTAATTACCGCCGCTGGTTGTAATATCGATGTATCCACCGGCTTTAGTAAATTCAATAGCCTGAGCGAAAACTTCTTTATGGCGACCCACGTGTGTCGGACGAATATGCTTGATTGGCATACCCATGTTGACACATTCCATGAATGCCGGGAAGGCAATCGGAAGATCTCCAAGGTGAATGTGCAGGTATGAGTCATGTCCGCAAATCATACCGCCAACACGGCAATCAGATAAGACACGAAGAACTTCATGAGTTGTCGGGAAAGAGCAACGATGGTCGCCCATTGCAATCTTTACACCTAAACATTCCGGAATTGTAAGAAGATCTTTGCGCACATCCCCTGTCACTGTTGTTGGAGGATAACGGTAGTTAGATGTCCACATCCATCCTGAAGCACCCTCTTTAGTCAAAGCTCTGACTTTAGCCATTAAAGCTTCGATTGGACGAGTTTCGCTATCAGTTCCGGAGACACCGACAAAAGATGTAATGCCGGCTTCGACAAGTTCAGAGAAATTTAATTCAGGAGCTCTGGTAACTGTGCCGCCCTCTCCACCACCACCTGTTACGTGGATATGCTGGTCAATCAAACCGGGAGTAACGATTAATCCGTTGAGATCGACAACTTCCAGTCCGGGGACTTTAGCTTCGATATCTGTATCAATCGCAATGATTTTTTGACCGATAACTAAGATGTCACGAAGACCGATATGCTCTGGGGCATAAATGTCAGCGTTTCTAAACAAATATCCGGTTGCCATTTTATACTCCGGAAATTATGAACCAAGAACGAGGATGTTCATGACCCAGAGGGAGCAAATAGCAATGATCGGAGGAATAGCCATGATCTTGAACATGTCAGAACCTCTGATACCGATAACGCCAAGGCAACGGCCCATGTACTGAACCTGAGAACCCATTAAGTAAATGGCAGGAATACAGACACCGAGTTCAGAACCGGTGATAACGCCTTTATCAAACAAAGCTACAGCAACACCGACACCGCCGCCCATGGACATCCAACCGCCGAGAAGAATAGTAGCGGCTTCACCAGGCAGGCCAAAGATACCCATGATTGGGCCAAGACCTGTTCCGATAAGGGAAAGAAGACCGGAAACGTCCAAAATACGAATGATAACGAAAGCCATCAATACGTTAGGAATGGTGGAGTGTGTGGCAATATTCCAACCCTGAATGGCACCATTGACGAAAACGTCAGTCACCATTGGTTTTGCATTTGGATTTGAAGACATTGTGATTTCTCCTTCAATTATTTCTTAGAACCACGGAGCTGGATCAAACGCATAAGGTTTGCAGCACAAATCTTACCGACGAACAAAATACCTAAACAGACGCCGAGGCTGACTGTAACAGCAGGCTTACCATCAGCAGCTACTAAAGTAAACAACACAGCACCTGAGGAGAAGAAGTTTGTGATACAAGCGTCAGCAGTCATCTGGAACGCGGCAAAGTTATTGATTTCCTTGTCAGTCAAAACATTGTCGTCTTTTAACTGACGAGTCAAAGCTGCACCACCGTCGGTAGACTGCAGAGATGCAATCAATGCCAAACCGGCTGCACCGGGAACACCAATTAATGGTCTGAGAATCGGTGTTAATAACTGGCGGCAAGCCTTCAAAGCACCGTAATGATCAAAAATTGTGATCATTGCCAATGCAAACATAACGGTCGGTACTAATGTTAATGCAAACATGAAACCGTCAATAGCACCGGAACCGCCTTTACCGCGGAAGTTAGCCATAGCAGTATGAATTCCGTCAGCGTTCTGGGAAACACCTGAAACCAACTTGCCGAAACCACCGTTCAAGGTAGTGAAATCAAAGATTCCCCACCAATGTGTTGATGCGCAAACACCTGAGAAGAAGATTACAGCGATAACCAAAGAAATGTAATTTCCGATCGTTACTTTCTGGTCTTTGTAATCGGTCATTTCAGGTTTTTGAGAATTAGCAGTTGAAGCCATATCAATTCCTGTTAAAAGAAAAAATAAAAAATGGAGGGTCTCTGTATATGTTTAGTAGGTGAAACGTTAATAACGTTCATAGAGTCCTCCAACCGATAGCATTAATTTGCTAGCAATTGAATTATGGAGAGAATATCGTTGGTGATCCATTCAGGATTTATCTAATAGAACCAAAATCCGTTTTTTTCTAGGCCATTCATCAGACTTTATATAAAAAGCAAGAAAACATTTGCAAATCAATAAAATAGATTTAATTATCACTTCCTGAATTTATATATATAATTTTCTTAAATAAAGGATAACCCTGTTATTATTTGATTAAGTTTCTTTTTTAGAAACTTAAAAATTAAAAATTCTTAAGTTGTTTTTCGTATTGTGAATTCTATTTTCGTAGTAAATTTTGTGTTTCTTGCGTTTAGTGGGGCGATAGCCTATGATCCTCCGAACACTTAAATCAATTATTTACATGGGAGAAATCAAACGATGACAAGTCCTTTAGAAGCAAATTTCAAAGTAGAAGTACCGGCTGAACAGAAAAACAGGGTACTTAAGCCGGGTGATGTTTCTTTGAGAACAATTGAAAAAGTTGACGGCGTATTTCAGGTTACTTTTGCCTGGTGCGATATGGTTGGTGTGATGCATGAAAAAGCATTCAACCGTGGTGACATCTTCACAAATTTTGATGCTGTTCTCAAAGTTTTCACAGAGACAGGTCTTCCTTTCAATCTTGAAAACAAAAAAGAATTCCATGAAAGACTTTGCCAGCTCTCCACATTCTTGGTTAGAGAACAGGCTCCGGCAAAAGAAGAAAAAAAAGAAGAAACAACTAAGTAAAACCAATAATTAAATTTCTGAAAGTCACCCGATGGTGGCTTTTTTTTTGCTTGTATAATTGGCTCATGAAAAATAATCCAAAGCCCCTGTCCTTCTACCTTCTGACGTTTCTCAGGATAAGTTTAATATGCACGTTCTGTGTCTTATTAAACGGCTGTTCTATTTTCAGTTCCTCAAAAATCTCCGGTTATGCTCCCGTCCAGTACGACGGATCACCTGCCTCAAAGGTCTTAAAAACTGCTATGTCTCAGGTGGGAAAAAAATATTCTTATGGGAAGGCAACTCCTTCTGAAGGATTTGATTGTTCCGGGTTGATTTACTGGTCTTATAAACGACATGGGATAACCCTTCCAAGACACACCTCACATCAGGCAAAAGCCGGTACGAAAGTTAGTCGTTGGAAAGCCAGACAGGGAGATATCGTTGTTTTTAAAATCGGACGCCGGTTACATACCGGTTTACTCGCTGATAAGGGCCGCTTTCTTCATGCCCCCTCTTCAGGAGGTAGAGTCCGCTTGGAGCCGTTGAATAATCCTTACTGGAAGCCGAAGATTATTGGATATCGGCGTATTATTAACTAAAAGCAATTCACAGAAATCTGTTTTATATTTTTTAAAATTTTCCACATTATTACCTTGAACAAGGATTGACATGAGAAGTGATAAAATAAAAAAAGGCCCTGAGGCCGCACCTCACCGTTCATTGCTTTACGCATTGGGACTGACTGATGAAGAACTTAAAAAGCCTTTAATCGGCGTTGTCAGTTCAAAAAATGATATCGTTCCAGGTCACATGAATCTGGATAAAATCGTAGATGCCGTTAAACAAGGCGTTGCTCTTGCCGGCGGCGTTCCTATTGTGTTCCCGGCGATCGCTGTTTGTGATGGTATTGCCATGGGGCACGAAGGTATGAAATATTCTTTAGTCAGCCGTGAATTAATTGCTGACAGTACTGAAGCAATGACAATTGCTCATGCCTTAGACGCTTTAGTCATGGTTCCGAACTGTGACAAAAACGTCCCTGGCCTGTTGATGGCCGCCGCCCGTCTGAATATTCCAACTATCTTTGTTTCAGGGGGTGCAATGAGCGCCGGTACCATCGGTAAGAAAAAGCTATCTTTAGTTTCCGCTTTTGAAGGAGTTGCTGCTTACAAGACAGATAAAATTTCTGAGGAGCAGCTCAAGGAAATTGAACATAAAGCCTGCCCGACTTGCGGTTCCTGCTCCGGTATGTTCACAGCCAACTCAATGAACTGCTTAACAGAAGTGCTGGGAATGGCTTTGCCCGGCAATGGAACCATCCCGGCTGTTTTAAGCGCCAGAATTCGTTTGGCCAAAGAAACCGGTATGAAAATTGTTGAACTTCTTGAAAAGAATATCCTTCCGCGCGACATTATGAAAGAAGATGCTTTCATGAACGCTATGACCATGGATATGGCTTTGGGCTGTTCAACAAATTCCATGCTCCATCTGCCGGCAATTGCACATGAATGTGGAATTAAGCTCGACATGCATTTGGCCAATGAAATTTCAGAAAGAACTCCGAACTTATGTCATTTATCTCCGGTTGGCTCTCACTTCATTGAAGAATTGAATGAAGCTGGCGGTATTCCGGCGGTAATGAAAGAGATCGCTAAAAAAGGACTCTTAAAGACAGACCTGATGACCGTCACCGGAAAAATAGTCGCTGAAAACATCAAAGACGCTGAAATTAAGGATCCGGAAATTATTCGCTCTATTGATAATCCTTATAGCGAAACCGGTGGTATTGCCGCCCTCTTCGGTAATCTGGCTCCTGACGGCTGTGTTGTCAAGCGTGCTGCAGTTGCCCCTGAAATGCTTGTTCATAAAGGACCCGCAAGAGTCTTTGACAGTGAAGAAGATGCTATCAAAGCGATTTGGGATAGAAAGATTCAGCCGGGTGATGTCGTTGTGATTCGCTATGAAGGTCCTAAAGGTGGTCCCGGTATGCGTGAAATGCTTTCTCCGACTTCAGCTATCATCGGAAGCGGTTTGGGCTCTTCTGTAGCTCTGATTACTGACGGACGCTTCTCCGGTGCAACCCGTGGTGCAGCTATTGGTCACGTTTCTCCGGAAGCCGCTGTCGGTGGCCCGATTGGCTTACTTGAGGAAGGAGATATTATTTCTATCAATATCCCAGAACATATGATTGAAGTTGAACTCACTGACGAACAATTGGAAGAAAGACGTTCGAAGTGGAAACCCAGACAGCCTAAGATTACTTCCGGCTACTTATCCAGATACGCCAAGCTGGTAAGTTCCGGAACTTCAGGAGCGGTTCTTTCTTAACTTAAATCAGAGGCGGGTTCTCCCGCCTCTAAAACTATAAATAATATTTTTTTAATCCCAAGACTATGCCTACCTTTACTTGTAACGAAGATAAATGCACCGGATGCGGCACATGTGTTTTCGTTTGTCCTAAACATTTAATCACTCTCGAAGATCGTCGTCCTGTAATGGAAGAAGAAAATTCAGAACAATGCACCTCCTGCGGACAATGTGTTGCTTACTGTCCCGAAGGTGCCGCTCAACAGTCTATTTCTGAAGGGCAGAATCTTGAACCTGCCCTTGCCTACAACGTCCGCAATATCCAGATTATTGACGGAGCATTAAAATCAAGACGTTCTTACCGGAACTTCGCTAAACGACCCGTATCAAAGGTTTTGCTAAATCAAATCCTTGAAGTAGCAAACTTGGCACCTTCCGGCCGAAACGCCCGCTTTTTAAGATGGATCGTCCTTGAAAATTCCTCGAAGGTTACCGGTTTTATAACACTAGCCAGGAATTGGTTAAACGAGATTTCCTCGACAGAAAATGATTTTACGAGACGCTACTCTGTCGGAGACATGCTCGAGAAGTTAAACAAAGGTAAAGATCTCTTCTTTTGTGGGGCTCCGGGTGCTGTATTTATTGTCGGAGATAAAAATCAGCGTTGGGGTGAAATTGATTCAGCAATTGCAGGAACTTATTTCAATTTGGCCGCCGAAGCCAGAAATATTGGTTGCTGTTTTGCAGGAAGAGCAACCAATATCGCTCAAGCCTGTCCGGAAATCAGGGATTATCTGGGTGTAAAAGAAAATGAGGAAGTCTATATCGGTTTGTTCTTCGGACATAAAACCGTTCAGTCCCACTATGTTCCGGGACGCGGACCGGTTCCGGTCACATTCTTATAATCAGTTGCCTTAAGAACAAAAGATCCTAAATCGGATCTTTTGTTTTAAAGAATAATTCTAGAAATTAATAGGTCTCAAAAATTCTCTTGATTTCAGAAACCTTTTTGGATTTGGTTAGAGCAAGTTGCAGAAGGATCCTGGCTTTTTGAGGATTTAGTGAACCGGCATTAATAAATCCGGCTTGAGTCCATGCTTCTGCTGAGTCCACCACTAACCCGCTTCCGGTACGGCTGGAACGAATCACCGGTATTTCTTTTTCTGTTGCTCTCAAAAGTCCGGGGAATGCATTTTTATGAATGCTTCCGTTTCCAAATCCTGCGTAAACTATACCGGACGTACCGCTTTCAATTGCTGCATCAATTAGGGTGGAATCTTGATCTGCATGGGCATAAATAATATCGACTCGTGGAAGACTCTTAATGTCTTCAATAGAGAATTCGGTATCAATCGTATGAGGTTTAACCGACTTCTTAAAGAAGTAAGGAACTCCGCCGGAGACTGTTCCCAAAGCACCAAAAATTCTGGATTGGAAAGTATCTACATTGGATGTGTTTGTTTTGGTAACGTCTCTTAATCCGTTGATTTCGTCATTCATCACAACAACAACGCCGGCACCTCTTGCCTGTTCGCAAGTTGTAACTTTAACCGCTTCAATGATGTTCATCGGGCCGTCAGCACTGATGGCAGTGCACGGTCTCATTGAACCGACGAGCACGACCGGTTTCTGTGTTTTGAGTACCAGATTTAAAAGAAAACCCGTTTCTTCCAAAGTATCAGTGCCATGAGTGATAACAACGCCGTCAATCAAAGGATCATTTAAATAAAATTGAGTTCTTTCAGCAAGCTTGAGCCAAATGTCATTGGTCATATCCTCGCTACCAATGTTACTGACTTGATCTGTGACAATATGAGCGATGTCTTTGAGTACAGGAACTGAGGTCAAAATATCAGCAATAGAGGCGGATCCCGGTACATAACCCGTGGTATCTGACTCATCGGAAGATCGTCCTGCGATGGTCCCGCCAGTGGCCAAAATGGCAATTTTTTTCTTAGGTTCTTGGTTCAAAATAAGCTCCGGTTTATAAATAAAAGATAGATTCAATTTCATGAGCGGGTAATTTTTTGTTAAGACGCTCTAGAAAATCTTTTTTTTCAGGACAAGCTAAAGCAATTGCTTTTTTTAGATTTGTACAGCGTTTCTTATATTTTCCACCACGGGCCTCAATCCATTGTAGCGTTTTGATTATGTTTTGGTAGCCACTTTCTGATGCTGTATTTTTGACGTGTGTAATAACACATGATTTGAATGCTTCCGGTACATAGCCAGGGTTGTAATCCGAGAGATACTCGTCAATGGTGTCGAAAATTACGAACAAATGCAATAATAGATATTCAAAAGCAGTTTTCTTAAAAATTTCGCATTCTTTTATTATTTCTTTGTAAGCTCCTCTTTCCATCATTTCCCACATTTTAACCGTGATATCACAGTCTTTCTGTGCGCTTGAAAGCTCTAAAAAGCTAGTCCAGTCTCTAAAGTCATTATGAACCTGTAACCACTCCATTTCTTGAGGAAACATAAAAGTACCGTTCCAAACCTGCCGTTCAATTTCTTTTTTTGCTTCTTTGAACCGATTGTTTTGCATCAAGAATTTAAGATAATGTTTTTTGAAATAAAAGTTATCTTGAAGATACTTAAAGAAAAGTTTATAGAGTTTGAATGCTAAGTCTTGTCGATCAAACTTTAGCAATAAATTGATAGCGCCATATAACTTAAAATGCTTTTCTTTATTTTTTATTTTGTTTCTGAAAAGAGAGATAATTCCTTCCGGATTGATATCAAATGAACATAAAATTTCCAATTCTCGAAATATGTCGGCCCTCTCATCCAGAGGATCACTATTCTTTAAGAAAGCCTGAACTGCTTTTAACTGTCTCTTTCTGCTCGAAATTTCGTAGTAGACGTCAAACCATTCAGGTATAAAAGTACCTTCTTTTGTTACTTCCTCACAGTGCGCTTCGATTATTTCTCTGTGTCCCGGTGAGTCTTTGAGGTATAACAGGAAAAGCTTGAGAATGCCGTTATCGGTAGTAACGTCCAAGTCAACATTCCAGCCACCCTCTTTTAATGTTTCAACAGCAGTTATGCAAATTTGCATTCCGCCGTTTAGAACGAACTCCAAGAGTTCAGGCTCCTTTTTCCTTTGAAACTCCTCTGCTTTCTTCTTCATAAACTTCAGAAGATTGGGGAATTTAATGTAATAAGTTTTTTTAGTGTTAGATTTAGGAAGCTTTCTTATGAAGACAGCAAGATCTTTGTCAATGGCTTGTTTTAGTTCTCTACTGATTCCTGTAAATAGAGGATTTTCTTCGGTAGCATCGTCGTCATAATCGAGCTCATCAAAGATATCGAGAATTTCGTTATGTAATTCATCAGATACTTTTGCTAATTCATTCAGGTAGGTTCTTAGCTTTTTTTCTTCACCGGCAAGATGTTTGTGCGAGAGTGACTCATAGATTTTCTCCTCAAAATGTGGTGTTGTATTGAGATCTGCATATTTGAGTAGCAATTCACATACAATTTCCAGGGGAAAAGCTGATATTTTTCCGCTTAGCATTAAAAACCTCTCAGAGTTTCGGTGAATTAGAAGGTAGATTTGGAAGTATAGTGTTTAATCCTTAATTTTTCCTAGAAAAAAAGCGCCCTCACGGACGCCTTTTTTCTATTCTGTTTTTTACGGTTTAAGTACTTCTACCCCTCCCATGTACGGACGTAAAACCTCAGGAACCGTGACGGAACCGTCTTCGTTCTGGTAGTTTTCAAGAACGGCAACTAGTGTTCTTCCAACGGCTAAACCGGAACCGTTCAATGTATGAACATATTCAGATTTGCCTTGAGAATTCTTAAATCTGGTCTGCATGCGGCGGGCCTGGAATGCTTCGCAGTTAGAAACAGAGCTGATTTCTCTGTAAGTGTTTTGTGCCGGAATCCAGACTTCAAGGTCATAAGTCTTGGCTGCACCAAAGCCCATGTCACCTGTACATAATGTGATGACGCGATAAGGAAGTCCGAGTTTTTTGAGAATGTTTTCTGCACAGACAACCATTTCTTCAAGATGCTGGTAGCTGTCCTCAGGCTTGGTGATACGAACCATTTCGACTTTCTCGAACTGATGCTGACGGATCATACCACGGGTGTCTTTACCGTAAGAGCCGGCTTCTGAACGGAAACAAGGAGTCTGAGCTGTAATCTTGATTGGCAGATCAGATTCTTTCAGCATATTACCGCGTACCGAGTTGGTCAAAGTAACTTCGGAAGTCGGAATCAAATAGAAGATTTCTCCTTCACCTTCCTGACCACCTTTCTTTGCAGCAAATAAGTCTTCTTCAAATTTTGGCAACTGACCGGTTCCAATTAGTGTTTCCTGGTTGGCAATATACGGTGTGTAGCATTCGGTATAGCCGTGCTCGCTGGTATGAGTATCAAGCATGAACTGGGCTAATGCACGGTGAAGGCGGGCTACCTGTCCTTTCATAAACACAAATCTTGTGCCGGCCAACTTAGCACCGGTATCAAAATCCAAGCCTAAAGGAGCTCCGACATCGACATGATCTTTAATCTCGAAGCCAAAGTCTCTGGGTGTTCCCCAACGGCGGACTTCTACGTTTTCGGTCTCGTCTTTACCGACTGGAACGGATTCGTGAGGGAGGTTAGGAATCGTTAAAAGAAGATCAGTTAAGGCTTTTTTGAGTTCTTCTGTACGCTTTTCCAGAACACCAAGACGGGAAGCTATGTCAGCGCCCTGCTTCATTAGTTCAGAAGCGTCCTGGCCTGATTTCTTTGCTGCTCCAATCTGTTTGGCCACAGAATTACGTTGGGCCTGAAGACTTTCAGTCTCAGACTGAACTGCCTTACGTTCTGTTTCCAAGGCATTGTATTTTTCTACAGGAAACACAAATTTTCTGGTTGCCAGGCGTGTGACAACTTCATCTAAATTTTTACGAAGGAGATTTTGGTCAAGCATTTTTTCTGTTTTCTCAAAAATTTTTTTAACAATAAAGATCGATTGTACGCTAGTACGCCGTATGGATGAGTAAATTCTTATATTTTTCCTGAAACTTCAGGAGGCTCATTGTACTTTGTGCCACGCTTTAAACCTTGAGGCTGATTATTTGCAGCCCTGGCTTGTTCGTTTAACCGATGAAGTTCATGGAGCTTTTCGCCAATTTTAATTTCCATCCCTCTCGGAACCGGTTTATAGAACCGGAGCTCTTCCATGTCGTCCGGGAAGTATTTCTCACCGGCAGCAAAAGCGCCGGCTTCATCGTGAGCATAGCGGTAACCACTACCATAGCCTAAATCACCCATGAGCTTAGTAGGAGCATTCCTTAAGCGTAACGGGACAGGACGTGTTCCGTCTTTCTTAACAAAGGCTTTCATACGGTTAAAGGCCGAATAAACGGCATTTGACTTGGGAGCCACGGCCAAATAAACCAATGCATTGGCTAATGCGAGTTCTCCTTCCGGTGAACCGAGCCGCTCATAAATTCTGGCCGCCTCCTCCGCAATCGTAATGCCTCTCGGATCCGCAAGACTGATATCCTCAATCGACATTCTTACAATCCGCCGTGCCAGATAAAGCGGGTCCACTCCTCCGTCGAGCATTCTGCACATCCAGTACAAAGCAGCGTCCGGATCCGAGCCTCGGACTGACTTATGTAATGCAGAAATCTGATCGTAAAAGTTTTCTCCGCCCTTATCAAACCGACGGATGGTTGCAGGTAATGTTTTTCTGACAAAACTTGCCGTGATTTCTTTTACTTTTTTGTCTTTAGCGACGGTTGTGACGACATCTAAGGCGTTAAGAAAGCGTCTGGCATCGCCGTCTGCTAATCCAAATAATATTTCCTTTGCTTCGTCGCTAATCTTTAAATCAGAGAACTCCTGCTTCATCGCTCTGTCTAGCAACTGCTGCAGATCTTCATGGCTTAACGATTCCAGGACATAAACATTGGAGCGGGATAGCAGAGCTGAAATAACCTCAAAACTCGGGTTTTCAGTGGTTGCACCGATAAACGTAAAAAGACCGCTTTCGACGTGAGGCAAAAACGCATCTTGTTGGCTTTTGGAAAAACGGTGGACTTCATCGACAAAAACAACCGTTGATTTGCCGGTCTCTTCTCTGTATTTAGTCGCTTTCTCAACGGCGTCGCGAATATCCTTGACACCACCTAAGACCGCAGAAATAGAAATAAAGGGCAAATGGAACGCATCTGCCATAAGTCTGGCTAAAGTCGTTTTACCGACTCCGGGAGGCCCCCACAAAATCATAGAATGAGGATGACCGCTTTCAAAAGCACTTCGAAGCGCCTTTCCTTCTCCCAAAATCTGTTTTTGCCCTACTACCTCGTCAATTGTTTTTGGACGCAGGCGCTCAGCCAAAGGAGAGGCTTTATCTTCCACAACTGCTTTTTTAAGAGCTTTTGATTTTTTTTCCTGAGCCTCCGGCTCGTTTTGAAACAAATCGTCTTGCATTGTTCGTCGGTTGAAACCTTGTACTTAGTGTATTCAGATTATCAAGAGATGTTTTTAAATTCAACCTGCTATTAACGTAAATGGGTAAGAATGTAAGCAAGTATTGGAGTTGTAGATGCTCTTTACATTCACTATCATCTCTAATATTTTGATAAACCTAATTCTTTTTTGTTCCGTTAAGATAAACTCAGTTGAAGAGAGAACCTCCTCAATTTCCTCCTATCAGATAAGATTAAGGGTTCAAGCCGGAGAAACTTGAACCCTCTTTTTTACCAGGTACCCATCCAGGTAATCAGCAACGCATTAATTAAGTCAATCAGGAAGGCACCGACGATACTGACAATCAGCCAAGCTTTGGGGCTAGTACCATATTTTTCCGCAATAGCCTGCATATTTGCTAAACCATTTGCAGTTGCTCCCATAGAGAACCCGATACCTCCCACACATAACATCGTGGAGTCATAACTCTTTTTAAATAAAAGGAAGACAAATGCCCACATGAAAGTAACGGTTAGTATTGTCTGACAAGCGAGAATAACAATCAGCGGGAGAGCAAGATTGACTAACTCATTGAGTTTTAGGCTGTTAATAGCCATTGTGACAAAGAGAACCAAGCTAATGTCTGCTACAGCATTGAGCCCTTTTCCATCGACTCTGTACTTACCTGTAAAATCTCCCACGTTGCGAATCACAGCGGCTACCATCATCGAGCCAATGTAGGCCGGTAAAGTAATGAACTGATCAAGATAAGAAGAAACCAGCACACCCAATGCCATACAAATCGTGACAATACTGGTAGCTTTCATGAGTTGTGCTGTCATCGTCGGCTGATGATCAGAGTCAATAACGTCACTGTCTAGCTCTTCCGGAACTTTAACTTCTGAATCACTCGTATTATGAATGGGGGTATCGACACGGTATTTTCTAATGAGCCAGGAACCGAACGGCGCTCCGATCACCAAAGAGCCTACCATTCCGAATGTTGCTGCAGTAATAGCGACAGCAGTTCCTCCAACAATTCCGTAGGTTTGTTCAAAGTATGGTCCGAATGCGGCAGAAGTTCCCAAGCCACCCATCATAGAGACTGATCCCGCAAGAATTCCGTAATGCATATCCAGCCCCATCATTTCTGCTACACCCATTCCAACCAGATTTTGAAGAACGGTTAGAACTGTTACAGAGGCAAGAAATCCAATTAGAAGTTTTCCGCCCTGCCCGACAACTTTTAGACCGGCTGATAGACCAATCGTCGTGAAGAATGCGAGCATTAATAAAGTCTGTAACGAAGAGTCAAAGTTGACCTTTAAGATGCCATTAGCCTGCAAAACCGACAGAACAAAGGCAAAGGACATACCTCCGATAACCGGGCTTGGCACTGCAAAGCGTTCAAAAAGGTAAACTCTTTTTCTAACCCAAACACCAAAGTAATACGTCATGATGGCCAAAGCTACTGCCTGGACCGAAGATACATCAATTGTGAAAAGAGTTTCACCCACGCTCATTCTTAACTCCCAGAAGATTAAGATAATTATGACTAAGTAAATTGTTACAAGTAAAAAGCAGTAAAAGAGGATTTTTTATTATGTATATTGCCTTTAATGGGCAATTGCCTCTGAAGGAAAGAAATGCAAATTTTGTTTGCTTTCTAAAATTAATATTCTTTGTGAAGGAACATTATGACTTTAAAGAATAAACTAATTCAGGTTTGTTCCGCGTGTTGGCTCGTAGTTTTTATTTCCGGCTGCGCTCATCACGAATTCAGGCAAGCACCGGAAGGCCAAAAATCCTTCGCAGAATATGTAGAGCAGACGCGCCAATGGATTGCAGAAAACCGTCATTTCGCAACAGAAGACCATCAGCAGGAAATCAACCGTCATACACCGTTTGAGTTGCGCCCGCCCTATCCGACCGATAAAGGAATTTTATTAATTCATGGACTCGGTGATTCACCATGGAGTTTCCATGACATCGCTCCGCAACTGGCTGCTCAGGGCTATCTGGTTCGCACGGTTTTGCTGCCAGGACACGGAACAAAACCGGCCGACATGATTGGCGTAACAGGTCAAGACTGGTACACAGCGGTACAAGAGCAAATTCAATTGCTTAAAAAAGAGGTACCCCACGTTTGGCTGGGCGGATTCTCAACAGGTGGAAACATCGCTGTTACCGAGGCTAGCAAAGATAAAGACATTAAAGGAGTTGTGCTTTTCTCTCCTGCCGTAAAAATCCGCACTAAACTGGTTGAGCTGGTTCCGATTGCCGATGTGTTTATGACATGGCTTATAAAACCTGATGATAAAACTCAGGGTGTAACTCCCTTTAAATACTCAATTGTGCCCATGGATGCTCTCTATGCATTTAAGCAAACCATGGATGATGCCGATAAGGCGTTAAGTGAAAATAAATTCGATAAGCCCTCCATTGTAATGTTAAGTGAGAAGGACTCAATCGTTAATACTCAGGCTCTGTTGCCTCTTTTTGATAAACAGTACACCAATAAAGACAGCAGAATTATCTGGTACGGAAATAAACCTGCCGGTAAAAAACTATCCGGGAGAGTCTTGCAAAAAACGGCTTTTCTTCCTGAGCTAAGAATCGAATCATTTTCCCACATGTCCTTACCGTTTTCTCCTAAGAATGAATGGTACGGTAAAGACGGAAAATACCGATACTGTGTTATTCGCTCACAAAAAGGTTACTACGAACTCTGTGAGAAAGCTCCTGTTGTGTGGTACGGAGCATATGGAACCAAAGACGGAGACAAGGTATTTGCAAGGTTAACCTACAATCCTTATTTCTTTGAACAGGCGAAAGAAATTGTGAAAGTTCTAGGCAAAGGTACGCCTTATTACATTCCGAATAAAATTTATGAAAAAATCGAGCCGGTCAAAGTTAACAATGGCTCCTAACGGGTTATTCGTTATTTAATACTGTTTTAAATCTATTAGGATGTTTTGTTGAAATTACTGTTTTGTTTGGATTCAAGCAATGAATAAAAAAATATTAGCAGCACTTTTAGGAACAACTTTGCTCGGGTCAGCAGCGTTGCTTAGCGGATGCTCTGATAATGATGTCGGTAGTGTCTCACTTGGGATTCTGACGTTTAAAGACATCAAAATTAATGCATTTCAGGATAAAGATGTTCCCGGAGTCACATGTCACATCGCCAGTATTGACTCTCCGTTGACCTTAAGCGATCCTTCAGACTGTTCCGTCTCGTGCGTTCAGACCGGCGATATCACTCCGGAGATGATCGACAGAATCAGAAAAAATAAAGAAGGCGAAGTTGTATTTAAGCAGTCCAAGAGCGTTTTTCTTAAAAGTTTAAAAATTAGAAGAATATTTGATGAAAAAAATCAGACTCTGATGTATCTGGCTTATACCACCAAGGAATTTAACGGCAGTTTTAAAAACAGCTTGTCGACTATTCCTCTTTGGAAGACAAGTGCCTATAATCCTGAGGTTGCTGCGCAAAATGACGGAAAAGAAGAAGTTTTAAGCCTTAAGTAAGCAGTACAGTAAATTTAAGAAATCACATTATTTGTTTAAAGGAGAATCCAATGAATCAAGTTATTACTTCTGCAAATGCTCCTGCAGCAGTCGGTACATATTCCACAGCTATCAAAGCCGGAAACACTCTTTACTGCTCCGGTCAGCTCGGTATCGATCCTTTGACCGGTGATTTGCCGGGATCTGTAGAGGCTCAAGTAAGACAAGCTTTCAGAAATGTTTTTGCCATCGTTGAAGCTGCCGGCGGAAAACCATCTGACATCGTTCGTCAGACTGTGTATTTAACAGATTTAGCAAATTTTGGCATTGTTAACAAGATAATGTCCGAAATTTTCTCCGCACCTTATCCAGCAAGAAGCTGTGTACAAATTTCAGCCCTTCCTAAAGGAGGACTCGTTGAAGTTGAGGCAACTGCAGTAATCGGTTAAAGCTACCAAGGGGTTGACCGTGGCAATAAGCGGTTAACCATTTCACGAATGGCCGTCTCTGAGTCGGCCATTTTGTCTAATAAGACGACTCTATCCTTGCCCTTCTTCAAATTGACAACGACTGTCGGTTCATTTTCTTTAACAAAAAGAAGTTTGGCATCCTCTAAATAAGGAACCGGAGCATTTTCATATGAAGCCTCGTACATGACGGTTGCTGGGCACATGAGCTCATCAGACGTATAATTTTTGACTGTTTTAACGTTTAATCCCTTGTTTTCAAGGGCTTTTCTTAAGGCTATGAAAAAAGGTGCCGGAACATTTCTGTTATCGAGCAGACACACGGTATCAAACCCAAAAGAATTTCTTAGGTAATAACCGTTAAAATCCGAGGCACACCCGCTTGTCAATAAAGCTGCAACCGTTAGAATCGAGATTCGTTTAAACATAACCTTTCGGTTTAATATCAATTAAATCATTTTAACAAGCTAAGATAAAAGAGAAAAGACTTTAAATTATGGCGACCAAAATAAATAATAATCCTCCTATTGCTTTATGGAATCCAATATGGACTTGCGTTTGGTCCTTTATATTCTCTCCTGTTTTCGGTGCATTTCTCCAGCGGACGAACTGGAGTGAAATGGGAGAATATGACCGAGCTAATCAAAGCAGTATCTGGATTTATTTAGGTTTAATCTTTTTAGGAGGCTATTTATTTGCAGAGCCTTTTCTTCCTGAAGCAAATGATTTATCCCAATATTATTTTTTAATTTGCTGGTCCATTTTCTATCTCCTGTGGTTATTTTTTGACGGACGGTTTCAGATTTCTGCAGTTAAACTGAGATATGGAACTAATTACCATCACAAACTTTGGGGAAGACCTCTTATGCTTGGAGCCGGCGGTCTTGTTCTATGGACGGCTATTTCTCTGACCTACATTGTCGGTTTAGTAATGATGGGGATCATTAAGGTTGATGCCTAATGATCGAGAATTCTTTCTTTGATACCCCGCTAGCCAATACTCCTGCCGATCTAACGGAATTGTTATCAGGGGGTCTTCTATTGGCAGGAGATTCTCTTGAGAGCGCAGCCTCTGATGAGTTACCGGAACGCTTACGCAAACTTGCCTTGTTATACGCTTATGGCGGTGTCCTTGGAAAAAATCCGGAAAGAGCTGCCTCCTTGTTAAAAAAATCGGCTTCAATAGGAGATATTCAGGCTGCTTTTTATCTGGCGATGGCTTTACGCGAGGGATTCGGGCTGTCAGTTAATCTTGCCGAGTCGTTTGCATGGCTTCGGGTAGCTGCCGCCAAAAATTATCCGGAAGCCATCTATGAACTTGCTTATGCTTTTCAAAACGGCTTAGGTTGCACAGCTAATCCTGTTCAAGCCAACAAGCTCTTCGAGAGAGCAGCTAAACTGAATTTTCCGAAGGCAATCTCCAAAATGCTTAATGCCTCTTTAGCAAAAAAAGACCCGGATATTAAGGAGATTCTTTATTGGGTTCGTCTGGGCAAAGAGACAGTTCCTGCTGCCATGATTGCAGCAGCCCGTTCCCTGTTGTCAGAAGAGCCTCCCGGGGTTGAGGAAGCTTTAACTTTGCTGGAGAAAGGCGCATCGGCAGGAGATGCAGATTGTTTGGCGGTTTTGGCTGCATTCTGGTACGAGGGAAAGTATTTGCCGGCCAATAAAGCTGTCGCTTTGAGTCTGGCCCACATGGCAGTCACAGCAGGAAATTATGTTGCTGAAAGCTGGCTCAATAAATGGAGAAAGGAGCTCTCGGAAGAAGAACTCCTTTCTGCTACCGAATTAGCCTCCGGCGCATCTTTAAACGCAATTATCGCAGAGCTGCGCCGGTTAAGATAAATACTTACCGGCTGTAGAATGTATGGGAAGCCATTCTTTGATGGGCGGTTAAACTTTGCAGTACATTTAACCCATTAGTTTTGATGTCTTTACGGAACTTTTGAAGATAAGTAACTGCGAGATTAGCAATTTCTCCGGCTAATAAACCGCAGTCCTGTCCTTCAGAAGCAGCCCCATGAAGATAAACGGCAGAAATCACAGAACTAACAAAATCGAATTTTTGGGCAAACATTGCACCGAGAATACCGCTTAAAGCATCACCGGATCCTGCTGTAGCAAGCGCAGCCGTTCCTGTCGGACAGATCCAGGTTTTACCGCTTCGTTGGGCAATCACGGTTCCAGAACCTTTCAAAACGGTTACTGCTCCGGTCAGGACAGAAATTTCCTGCGCTCTCATTACCCGGTCTGATTGAACATCTTTAACCGTTGTTTTGAGGATTCTAGCGGCCTCACCGGGATGTGGTGTTAAAACCGTGTGGGCGGAACGAAAAGCTACTTTGCTTAAAAGAGCTTCGTCACGCGCCATCATAGTCAATGCATCTGCATCAATAATTAAAGGAATGTTGCTTTCAATTGCCTCTTCAAAGCGCTTCAGAGCTTTAGCAGAAAAACCCATACCCGGTCCCACGATTAAAGCATCGATCTCAGAAAAATCAATTTTGTCGCGGAACATTAATTCCGGACAGTTCGGATCGTACGGAATCTTTTCCTCTGTGGTTTCAATAAGGACAGACCCTGCTCCCAACTTTAACGCTGTCCTTCCTGCAATTAAAGCGGCTCCGACAGTTCCTTTACCACCGCCAATGATTCCTAGGCGTCCGAAATCTTTTTTGGAACTGTAAAGTTTTCGGGGAGCTAAAACAGACTTAAAGTCCGCCGGCTCAATAAGATTGATGTTTGATAACGGAACCGAAATACCTAAATTATCCGTATGAACATGGCCGCATATTTCCGGTCCCATGGCTGTAAACAGGCCCGGTTTGCCTGCAATGAAGGTAATGGTGTAATCTGCGAAACAGCCGCCGATTCCTCCGACCCACTGCCCGGTCTGGCTATCGAGACCGGTCGGGATATCCAACGAAACGTGCAGAGCTTCTCTTTCGTTAAACCATTGAACCGCATCGATGAAATCACCTTTAAGCGGTTTATCAAGTCCGATACCAAAGATTGCGTCCACAACAACCTGAGACTTTGGCGCACTGTAAGGATCAATAAAAGTTACGCCTCCGGCTTCTTCCCATAGTCTTTTTGCTTTGGCTGCCGCTTTTTTTTCAGATGGATTTTTGTCTGCAACCTGAACACAATAAACCTGATACTCTCTGTCAGAAAGAACTCGCGCACATACATAGCCGTCACCGCCGTTATTTCCTGGGCCGCACAAAACAGTCACGGTACAAGGTGTCTTATGCAGACTACAAATCAGATCGGCTGCTGCTGTCCCTGCTCTTTCCATCAGTTCGAAATCGCCTAGAACTCTTTCATTTCTCTCTTCCAGTTCTCTTAGAGCACTTAATTCCAATAGTTGTTCAGACAAAATTTTCTCCTTATATATTAAGAAGGCGCTTGGCGCCTTCTTAATCTAACTTTTTATGTATTAATTTTTTTTAGAAAAACGTTCCGGTGAGTATAAAGCCGGATCAACTGCCGGCGATTTTTCTTCGATCACGTCTGAAAGAAGCTCAGCACATCCGGATGCTAAAGTCCAACCGTTCAGGCCATGTGCAATATTAAGATAAAGGCCCTCGACAGAAGTTTTTCCGCAACTTGGAAGACTATCCGGATGGATCAAAGTCTGTCCCGTCCAGTTTGTGGATTCACTCCATTGTGCACTTTGAGGGAGTAATTTACAGGCCCCTTGATAAAGTTCTTCGACCGTTTTTTCAGCTAAATCTTTGGAGACATCTCCAATCCAGAAGCGTCCTGAAATTCTCAGACGATTGCCTAAACGTGTTACCAAAACATCTTTGTTTTCAAACAATAAAGAATGTTGAGGCACGGAGTTCAGCGGTTGAGTCGGTACCGTAATGGTCCAGCCGGTTAACGTCTGTAATGGCAAATCTAATAAACCGTTTAATAAAGGTTTTGCACCGAGATTGTTAGAAAGAATCACACAGTCAGCCGATATTTCACCCTTTTCTGTTTCAACTCCTGTGACTTTGCCTTCAGCAGAACGAATCAATGATTTAACTGAGGTGTGATACATCATTGTTAAATCAGGATCAGCAATATTTAATGTCTGAAGTTGTTTGGAAAAATAAGAACCGTTTCCGGACATCTCTTGTGGCATCCAGAAGCTGCCAAGCATGTTTTGAACATTTTCCAAAGAACCGTCTACTTGGAGAGTTTGTTGGGCATCTAACCATTCACCGCCCTTTCTGGCCTCTTCTTCTTTGTGAGCTTCCTCCCAAACAGTGTCATTTGTGTAGACTCGTAGCAAACCATAGATCTGTTCAAAGGTTAGATCTTGGAGCCGGGACTCAAATTCTGTTAAAGCGACGCTGTAACGAGCCAGTTCAACTAAAGAGTTTCTGTCTTTTTTCCATTTATCTGCACTTCTAGCATTGGCTAAAGCACGTAAGAATTTCATATGTCCTAGAGACATGTCCCATCCTAGGCGACGGGTCTTTGCAAAAACACTGGCCAAGCCTGCTTTTCCCTTAAAGGGAGAACACAACATCTGTACTGACAATGCTCCCATAAAACCGGCCATCCCAAAACTGCAACCCTGGTTTGGCGATGAAGCCGACTCAATAAGAGTTATCTTATGACCTCTTTTTAACAAAGAATAAGCCACAGCTATGCCTGTGACTCCTGCACCCACAACGATAATCTGCATTTCTAGCACTTCCTTTTCTTTGGTGATATTGTAACTTCTATTGAAATCTATTTCAGGTCAAATTAGGACTATCTGATACATTGATAATCAGCATGTAGCACTTTATTAACTGTTGTAAGCTAAACAAATGACTATAGACATAACGAATAAATCGTCGTTTTTAACTCTTGAGGAGTTATCCTCTGTTTCCGGCATTTCAAAAAGAACAATCAAGTACTACAGCCAACTTGGATTAGTATCGCCTGCGATAGGAGAGACGAAGGCAGCCAGGTACGATAAAACCCACCTAGATGAACTGGAAAAGATAAAAAATCTTCAACGAAACGGTTATTCTTTAAAACAAATTCAAGAAATAACGCCTAAAACAAAAGAAGTTATTCCTCGTAAAAGAGCTGTCGGTAAAATCCAAAGAAAATTTGAAATTGCCTTATCTCCTGAAATTAGTCTTTTATTTTCGGATCCGGATGAAAAATGGACTGAAGAAAAAATGATGGATTTAGCAAAACGTTTTAATGATTTACTTACAGAAATCAATAAGAGTTCATAAAGTAAGCTTTTTGAGGTATTTCAGGCTTTCCATGATTTGGTAAAATCCGTCCATTAAACGCAAATCACCAAAATAAAAAATAAGTATGAGTCTGGAAAATATATCCGGTTGGGATAAATTAAAAAAATGGCTGAGTGTTGAACCCGATGAAGTTCAAGATTTAAGTATCAGCGGATTTAATTTTAGAGGGACCTCTAAAGTTGACGGGGAGGAACTGATATTAAACGGAGCGGGCGTCAGATCTGTCGGCGGAAAAGAAGTTTATGCTGTTGGTTTGTATCTTCCACAGAAGACAAGCCGGGCAGATACCGCGAAAGCGATGCTTGGCGGGCGCAGGTTAAGATTGTTTATTTTAGAGACCCTACTCGCTTCAGACTATATAGAGTCTTTACGAAAAGGCATCCGTCTTAATACGAATGAAACCAGTCAGGAATTTATCAAGAAAGAACAGGAAGAGATAGAGTCGATTATGGTGAAACTCGGCACTCTCGACAAAGGAGACAAAGTTGATATTGACTGGATTCCTAAGAAAGGAACTTCTATTTATATCAATGATGTACTTATCAAAGAAAAAGTCCGTGGAAAAGCTATTTATGATGCAATTCTTTCCATCTGGCTTGGCAAAGAGGCGCTCGAACCTTCTCTTAAAGATTCTCTCTTGAGGATTTGAGCAATCATAAAAACAATCGTTCCGTATATAGAAAAGGGGCTGTTGCAAAATTCACTCTTTGAAAGAGAATTTTGCCGGCCCTTTCTTCTA
>CANTYJ010000093.1 GCA_947854175.1 uncultured Turicimonas sp.
TGAGACTCCAGTATGGTTGAACCTAATTTGATTGAATACTACGTGATAGGATGTCTACAGAGCTATGAAGGTTTTAAAAGTTTGTTTTCTCCTAAGCTATTGTCTAGAGCACCCCTTCTTCATCAACTAATTGTCTGATTACGAATTGATTTCTATTCAATTTTGCAATTTGTTTTTTGCGAATATTTTTGAAAAAGAGTTGATACTCCTCCGGTTTACAAAAAAGCGCTGATTTGAACGCATCAATAAAATCCAAACTATCTTTATAAAGGATGGAAGAAGTGTTATCAAACCCGTAGCTAATAGCAAATTTTTCTTCTATAATCATAGGTTTACAAAACCCTAACGATATATTAACAGTTCCTGAGACTCCATTATGAATATATCGAAGGTGCTCAGTGATATGAGAATTAAAGAGTGGTAAAAGAAAATCTGATTCCTCAATTATCTTGTACATAGATGGATAATCGAGACAGCCTAAAAAATTAAAATATTTACTTAAGTGAGAAGGGATTTTAAGCATCCCAACTCTTGCAATAACTTTTACAGTAAATCTGAGTTCTGGAGAGCTTTTTGATAAAAAATTTACGCATTCCAGAAGAAGATCAAAGTCCTTACGTTTTTTTTCAATGTTTCCTACCACAACGAAAGTTATTTCTTTTGTATTTATTTTGTGTGGCTTAATAACTCCAAAATAGCAACAATAAAAAACTTCTGAAGAGTAATCATTCATTTCTCCTAATGTTAACCTCTTACTAACGGAATTGAGTTTTGAAAAAGAAAATTCCGGTCGATGGGAAAGAAATATCAATTTATTTTTTTCTAAATAATTAGAAAAAAAAGCTTCATCGACTGTTCTCCTTGAGTAATAATCCCACTCAGTATTGATAAAGATAAATTTATATCTCAAAACTGACGGTAAAGCTATTAAGTTTGAAAGATGCTCTCTTTTCACCTCAAAGACACGTATATCCTTAAATGTTTCAATTGGACGTAATAAATACTCTTTACTTGCTAGCCATACATCTACATTGAACCCTCTACTGTGTAAAGTGTGAATCACTGAAGGCAGGCATTCTCCATGACAATCTTGACTTTCTATTACTAATATTGAGTTTTCTCGAACTAAATAATTAGACTCACTTTTAAGTAATGTGTGGAAAGACTGCGTAACACTACGTAGAGTATATAGTTCTTTTTGCAGATTATTAACTTTGAAGTTTAAATCTCGCAATTCATTTAAAACAAGCTTTTCCTCTGAAATATTTTCCCTTTTTATCTTAACTTTCGTTGCCAGTCCAGAGAGGAATTGGCTACCTTTTCTTCTCCCTAAAGAAAGACCTTTTCTTACAATAATTTTTTTTCCAAAATAACGTTTCAATATAGAAAGATAATCAATAACAGAACTGATTTTATATTTAACGGGGGATCTTCTTAAGCTAGTCTTAAAATCGGCAGTCAGCTTAGCTAGCAAAAGCTGTTTTTGAGATTGAACTAAATTTTGGTCTTTCAGAATATGTTCATAAGCTGCCAAATAACCTTGGAAATATCGTCCTTGCTTTTTAAAAGTTATCGAGTTATTTCTTTGCCTGTAATAATAAAGACGCTCATTCAAAAATGAATAATTTTGGATCTTACTGAAGTACTTCCAAAGCCAAGTAATATCTTCGTGGATGACTCCTTCAGGAAACCTTATTTGGTATTTATCTATTACAGTTTTTCTGTAAAGCTTATTCCATGCGACACAACAAATATCCGAAGAAATGTCTAAGGGTATGTTGTATTTGCCATCAGGTTTTTCAAACTTAAATGGCCAATTTAAATCTACGTGCGACTCCCAATCCTGTTCTTCGGAAAAATACTGAAAGCTACAAACCGATACATCACTATTGTATATGTGAAGGTTCTCAAATAGATGTTCTAGAGTCAGAGGAGAAATTTTATCGTCAGAATCTAGAAAAAAGATAAATTCGCCTCTCGCTTCATCTAAGCCCGCATTCCGAGCCGCAGAAAGCCCTTTATTTTTTTGAGAAATTACGGAGAATTCTTTAAATAAGGGTTTAAACCTCTGTGCTTTATCAATGGAATCGTCTGTAGAGCCATCATCCACTAGAATAATCTGGATATTTTTATAAGATTGACGGACTAAACTTTCCAGGCACTCTTCAATGTACGGAGAAACGTTGTATACAGGGATTATGACGGATATTTTATAATATTCTCTTCTAGTGACTTTTTCTTGCAATATATCAATTTCAGAAAGGTACTTTTCATAGAGCTTCGAACTTGGAATATCGGAAAAGACCCAAGGCTTTTGTTTATCTGTTAAATGTAGAATGCAGATATTCTTGACATCAGATGAGTTTATCCATTGCTCCTTAGGTCTGATTTCTTTAGAAAAGTAATTGAATTTCTTTTCTATTGGAATCCAAGAATTTTGAAATACAAAATTCAAAGCGTCCTGATCTTGATAATATCCTTTTATATTTTTCTTTGCTTTTAAAAGTTGGGTGTTTGAATTGTTTTGGCGCATTTTTTGCAAATTCATAACCATCACGCCAGAATTAAAATACTCTTTAACACCAATTTTCTTATTGTGTCCCAATTCCATCGCTTTGTCGTCCGGAAGCGCAGCAATCGAGATACTTCCCAGGCAAAGATTGAGAAGATGATCAAGTTCTCCCGTAATTAGAGTGTCAGCATCCAGATATATACAGCTATCTTCTGTCAGTATTTCTGGAAGATAAAATTTAGCCAGAGAAGACGAAGAAACATATTGGTGTTTGGATGCAAGATAAGCCAAATCTTTATCAAATTTTATTATGTGCAGATTGTTTTTCTTAGAAAAAAGTTCTAATAATTCTTCATTTGCCTTTGATAACGCTTGTGAAACAACAATGATTTTTTCGTCAGAATGAAACTTTCTTAGAGAGTGGATGGAGACAACCGTTGGAATAACATAATTATCATCTGTAATATATACGAAAGGCCTACTTTTCATTTTTCCCCTTATTCAACAACCTTCTTATAATAGTTTCGAAACATCCTGTGCATTTTTGAGCCGACTTGTTTTTTGGAAAACCTTTCTTAGGCTCCTCCTCTTTTCTAGGTTCTTTCCACCAGCTTGATTGATTCCAATGGATTGCTACAGTATTGTCCGTAAAAGCCTTTTCTTTAAAGCTAACCCAACTTGGGCAAAAGTATTGAGAAGGATAGATGGACACGGAACCTGTGGAATCACGCCAAACCCTTTGCTTTTTATATAACTCAAAGTTTGTACAAATTCTTTTTTCCACTGCTTCATCATAAAGAGTAGATAGGAGTTCTCTCGGAACATCTTCGTAAGAAATAAACCTAAAGTCATAGAGTTCTTTCAACGCCTTCTTTGCAACGACATTAGCGATTGGATTAGATTCCTGAAGAATCCAGTCGCTCTCATAGAGAGATAATATTTTTTCTAGCAGAGGGTGTCTCGAAACACTACCCATTACAGCAGGTTCCGGAATATTTTCTCCTTTTAAAATATCTCCCTCAATAGAACAAAAAAATTTTTCTGAAAGATAATCTTCAAAGTTACCTAAAAGTTCTACGTCTGTATCTAAATAAATGCCCCCATACTTAAAAAGTACATAGGCTCTTACGTAATCAGAAACAAACGCCCAATCTTTTTCATAAAACTTGTTCTGTATGAATAAAGATTTCTGGATTTCTTTTTGTATCTCCTCATTTGTAGGGTCCCATAACTTAATTTGATAATCGGGACAGCATCTCACCCAGGAGCTGTAGCACATTCTCATTTGAGTGTGTTTTTTTTCCTTTCGATAGAAATCAACCTTGTCATAAAAATAATGAATTACTTTTGGAATCATCCTATTATCAGTCCTTTCTATCATATTTATCTTCGAACCTTACGATATCATCTTCCCCTAAGTACGTACCGGTCTGAACCTCTATTACAATTAATGGAATTTTTCCTGGATTGGATAAACGATGATTTATCCCCACAGGAATATAGATGGATTCATTTTCAGTCAATATTTGCGTTTTTTCACCTAAGGTGACCTCAGCAGTCCCGCAAACTACTACCCAGTGTTCCGCTCTATGATGATGGAGTTGCAATGACAGGGCCTGACCAGGCTCTACAGATATCTTTTTTACTTGGAAACGAGAACCTCTGACTAAACTTTTATAATTTCCCCACGGTCGGTAAACTTTAGAAGAAACGAGAGAGTCAGTAACATTTTTCTCTTTCAACATCTGTAGTAGCGGTTTAACTTTTTCGCTTTGTTCTAAAGAAGACACAAGAATGGCATTATCACTTTCAATAACGGCCAAATGATCAACCCCGACAACCCCTATTACTTTCTCCTCACTTCTGATATAAGAGTTTTTAACATCAATGCAGTAGACGTTTCCGAGAAGTGCATTACCGGCTTCGTCTTTTTGAGCTACTTCATAGATAGAACTCCAAGAACCAAGATCAGACCACTTAGGGTCAACTTTTAAGATAGCAACCTTTTTTGATTTTTCTAGGACTGCATAGTCGAAAGAAATTTTAGAAAAGTTTTTATAGTTATAAGGAAGTTCAAAAAAATGAAATTGATTATTTGCTGGAAGATTTCTATTTTTCTTGCACTCATTATTTGAGTTGCAAAAGGCAAATTTTGACTCATTAAGTCCAGTTGATGAGAGCTTCAACTTTTCCAGCCTATCATATAGATGCGGAGCATGAGTCTTTAATTCTTTGAGAAGACAAGAAGATTTCGCTAGGAGAATTCCTGAGTTCCAAAGAAATTTTCCAGAAGTTACGTATTCAGTAGCTTTTTCAAAATTAGGTTTCTCGCAAAAAAGTCTGACTTTGAATGCATTCTGTTCGATCTTTTCTCCTACCTCAACATAACCAAAACCGGTTGTAACTTTAGAAGGAATAATCCCAAATAAAACAAGATAATCTTGCTCAGTTATCTCTAATGCCTCTTTAAGAGCGTTAGAAAAAACTTCTTCTCTTTCTATAAAATGGTCGGAAGGTAAGAACAACACTCTCGAAGCAGGATTCCTCAGATAGGATACATATGTAGCCGTAGCTATCGCCGGTCCTGTATCCCGGGCATCAGGTTCGAGGAGAACTGTAGCAGAAAGATTTATTTCTTTTAATTGAGCAAAGACATAATTTTTGTAATTTTCATTAGTAACAACGTAGAGGGTACCCAGAGAATAGCTTACTGGAAGAGTATTGACGGCTCTTAAAACCGTAGATTGAAATAGCGTTACCCCCCCCCACCTGCGTTAGTCTTGTAAACTGCTTCGGTTTCGATTCTCTAGAAACTGGCCAGAGACGCGTTCCACTTCCTCCACACAAGATGATGATATCGACTTCTTTTTGAGTCATTTAATTCGTTCTCTTTTGATAATTGAAGACTAAAGTTTAAAAGCCAAAGGTAAAATTTATGCTAAGCTTCTTGAGAAAATTATTATTCCAGGCGAATCTTATCATATTTATTATTTAATTGTATCGTCCCGCTAATTTCGGCACCTAATCCCAGGCATCGGCAACCTTAAAATGTAGCTAAAATCCTAAAACGTTGTCGTCAAATCCCAGCAACTCGGCAGATGGAATGAAGTTCAATAAAAAAATTAAAAGAAAGAAGATGACTGGCTA
>CANTYJ010000094.1 GCA_947854175.1 uncultured Turicimonas sp.
AATCGAACCTGTACTTCAGTCTTAGGAGGACCGCGTTGTATCCATTCAACTATGGGGAGAAGGCGTTAATTTTAAACGAATTCTGAAATTTTTGTAAAACTCGGATTTATAGAAAAAACTCAAATGAATTGAATTTCAGAGGATTAAAAATTTATCGGAAAGCATAGATTGAGCCTGTGAAGAATAGATAGTCAATTTTTCAATCAAGCAGTGTTTGAGTTGGTTTGCCCAAATGTTAACCAACGGCTCTTCTTTTTTATTTGATGTCTGAAAATTACTTCAATACAAATCTTCCCGTAGAGGAATTTAAATAACTTCTTAGAAGATGACGAAAACTATAGAAAACTTGCATTAAAGGTTAAAATATCGCCCGAAGAATTTGAGATCTCAATATATAAGTCCTCTATTGGAAAGCATGGCAGAAGAAATTACAAAAAATTCAACAGGTTATTCTGAATCGTCGATCAAAGTCCTTAAAGGTCTGGATCCGGTCAAGCAAAGACCCGGAATGTACACCTTGACGGATAATCCGCTTCATATAGTTCAGGAAGTTATTGATAATGCGAGTGATGAGGTTTTGGCAGGCTTCGGCACAAAAATCATTCTGACTCAGCATTCGGACGGTTCTGTTTCTGTTGAAGATGATGGGCGGGGAATTCCGGTTGGTATCCATCCTGAAGAAAAATGTTCAGTTGTCGAAGTCGTGTTTACCAGATTACATGCCGGCGGAAAATTTAATAAAACCAATGGTGGAGCTTATTCTTTTTCAGGCGGTTTGCACGGTGTTGGTGTCTCTGTTACAAACGCTCTTTCCAGCAGGCTGGAAGTAACTGTTTGGAGAGACGGTCTGGAAAGTAAAATTACTTTCGCAGACGGCTATGTCATTGAAAAGCTTTCCAGTACTAAATCTCCCAGGTTAAAAAAAGAAACCGGGACAAGAGTCCGTTGCTGGCCGAATCCTAAATATTTCGATTCTCCGAAAATTCCCTTAGAAGCTCTGGTTCGTCTGTTAAAAAGTAAGGCAGTATTGTTGCCGGGCTGTGAGGTTCAGTACAACGACGAAATAAAAGGTATCCATCAAACTTGGAAATACGATGGAGGACTAAAAGAATACCTGCTCGAGCAGCTTGATCATGTTCCTGAAATTAAACCTTTCCAGGCCGAGGGCTTTGCAACTGAAGATGATGAAAACTTTTCCGTCGGAGAAGGCGCTGGCTGGGTTGTCGTTTGGACTGAGGAAGGAAAACTTGAGCGTGAAAGCTTTGTGAACCTAATCCCGACTCCACAGGGAGGAACCCATGAGGCAGGCCTCAAAGATGGAATTTTTCAGGCTCTTAAGTCCTTTATTGAACAACACAGCTTGTCTCAAAAAGGCGTGAAGCTCATTGGAGATGATATTTTTGCAAGAGCGAGCTTCATTCTTAATGCTAAAGTTCTTGACCCACAGTTCCAGGGACAGGTAAAAGAAAAACTTATCAGTCGGGATGCTTTAAAACTTATCTCTGCTTTTGTCCGTCCGCAAATGGAGTTTTGGCTTAACAGCCACATTGAGGATGGTAAGAAATTAGCCGAACTCGTTATTAAACAGGCTCAGGTCAGACAACGGGCTGTAACCAAGGTGGCTAAAAGAAAAGGTTCTTCAGTCGCCGTGCTCCCGGGAAAATTGACCGATTGCCTCAGTGAAGATATTTCTCGAAATGAACTTTTCCTGGTCGAGGGTGATTCTGCCGGCGGCTCAGCTAAAAAAGCCCGTGATAAAGAGTTTCAGGCAGTCTTGCCACTTAGAGGAAAAGTGTTAAATACCTGGGAAGTAGACAGAAATCTTCTTTTTGGAAATAAAGAAATCCATGATATTTCTGTGGCAATCGGAGTCGATCCTCACGGGCCAAACGATAATCCCAACTTATCCGGTCTGAGATACGGAAAAATTTGTTTTATGGCCGATGCTGACGTTGACGGCTCTCACATTGAAGTGCTTTTAACCACACTGTTTTATAAACATTTCCCGAAATTAATTGATACGGGTCATGTGTTTATAGCTGTGTCCCCTCTGTTTAAGGTCATCATTCCAAAAATCGGGAAACAAAAAGAAAGACGCGTTTATTGCTTGGATGAGGCAGAGCTTAACAAGACTCTTGAGAAACTTAAAAAGGAAAAGGTTCCGGAAGACAAGATTGAGATCTCCCGGTTTAAAGGTCTTGGTGAAATGGATGAAAAAGAACTCAAGGAAACTTCATTGGATCCCGAAACACGCCGTCTGTTGCCTTTGAGCCTTGGTAATGTCAGCCGTGAGTTGACTACTTCAGCAATGAACATTCTTATGGCAACCAAAGAGGCAGATTCAAGAAGAAGATGGATTGAACGCCATGGTGATCAGTTTGAACCGGACATTTAAAAATGAACTCTAATAACACTCCTTCCGGCAAAAAGCCAGGCTCTAAGGATGAAATTAGAGCCAATATTATTGAACCCAAAGACGAAGATATCCTGGATAACGGAAGCGGCTTTCTGTTTGATTTCGGAGCAGAAGAAACATCCGGGGATGCAGACAAACTGAATATGACAAAAGATCGTGAAAAAGTAGTAGTCCCGGATAAAGAAAAAACAGAACAGGAAAAAACTCTCGAAGACGTTACTGTCACAGAGCTTCCGGATGAGGAAGTCGCTGTGATAATTAACGAGCAGGGTAGTGAAGACGTACCGGAAGAAGCAGAAAAAACCGAACCGTCCGACCCGACAGATGTCGTCGAGATGGCACTTTCTCAGGATGATGACAACGGAGATAAGCTGACATTGGCCTATTTTGCCAGCCGGGCTTATCTTGAATACGCCATTTCTGTAGTAAAAGGCAGAGCTCTTCCTGAAGTTTCTGACGGGCAAAAACCCGTCCAGCGTAGAATCCTTTACGCAATGAAACGGATGGGACTGACTGCTGACGCTAAACAGGTTAAAAGTGCGCGTATTGTCGGTGATGTCCTTGGTAAATTCCATCCCCACGGAGATGCAGCCGCCTACGATGCTATGGTTCGCATGGCTCAGGATTTTACAATGCGCTATCCTCTGGTTCACGGTGTCGGGAACTTCGGCTCTCAGGACGGTGACAGTGCTGCACACATGAGGTATACAGAAGCAAAACTCAGTAAATATTCTGAATTGCTTTTGGAAGAAATTGACTCCGGCGGTATCAAATTCATCCCAAACTATGACGGCGCTTTCAAAGAACCTGTTTCTTTGCCTTCCCGCCTGCCATTCCTACTGTTAAACGGAGCAAGTGGTATTGCAGTCGGTATGGCCACGGAGATTCCTCCTCATAACCTGAAGGAGGTTGCTCAGGCTGCTGAAGCTATTGTTAAGGATCCGGCAGTTACTCTCGATGAACTGATGGAACATCTTCCGGGACCTGACTTTCCCGGAGGCGGACAAATAATCTCGCCCCAAAAAGACATCGTCAATGCATATAAAACAGGCTACGGTTCTTTACTTTTACGTGCTAGTTACGAGTTTGAAGAATTGTCCAGAGGACAATGGCAGCTGGTTATTACAGAACTACCTTACAAGGTAGGGGCAGCAAAAGTTTTGGCAGAGATTGAAGCATTAACGAATCCTAAACCTTCTCAAGGCAAGAAAACATTAACAGCCAAACAGCAACAGGATAAAGCGCTTCTTTTGGGACTCCTTGATCGTGCCAGAGACGAATCAGACACAGAGCATGCTGTTAGAATCGTCCTTGAGCCAAAGTCCAAGCTTGTCAACCGCGATGAGTTTATTAATGTGCTCTTTGCCAAAACAAGTTTGGAATGTAGTTGCAAGTTTAATCTTGTCGCCATCGGTATCGATGGCAAGCCGAGACAGAAAGGACTCGTCGAAATCTTATCCGAGTGGGCAGTCTACCGTTTAAGAACAGTATTGAATCGATCGAAGGCAAAACTCGAAGTAGTCCAAAACAGAATACATGTTTTGGAAGGACGGTTGTTGATTGTCCTGAATATTGAGGAAGTTATTCGCATTATCAGAGAAGCCAAAGATCCGAAGGCGGCATTGATAAAAGCTTATGGCTTAACCGAGGCTCAGGCTGAAGATATTCTGGAATTAAAGTTACGTCAATTAGCCAATCTTGACGAGATCAAACTCAACAAAGATATCGATGCATTAAGAAAAGAAGAATCAGGTCTTCTTGATGTCATCAACAATGAGTCCAAATTACGTAATTTGGTTTGCCGTGAAATCAGAAACGATGCAAAGAGGTTCGGGGATGACAGAAGGACTTTGATTGAAGAAGCCAGGACAGCGACTTTTACAAAGAAAGTAGCTGATGAACCTATCACTGTGATTGTTAGTGCTAAAGGCTTCGTTAGAGCCAGAGCCGGACATGACTGTGATGTTTCAGCAATGAGCTTCAAACTCGGCGATGAACTATACGATTTCTTCCGTTGCAGAACAATAGACAATTTAATCGTATTATCAGACAGCGGACGAGTGTATTCTGTTCCGGTTTCTATGTTACCGACTGGGCGTGGAGATGGTACGCATATAAGTGCCTTTGTCCAGTTCCAGGATAAGGATAAACCGATCAGTTACATTGCAGGTTCAAACAATACGTCAGTTCTTATGGCAAGTTCTGGAGGTTATGGCTTCCTCTGTAAAATTGGAGATATGGTTTCTAAACAAAAAGGCGGTAAGACTTTCTTCGTTCTCGATGAGCAAGAAGGAAAGCCCTTTGGGTTCCGTCCTTTTTCAGTCATGCAGACATTGGTTGCCGTCCTGACTGTGGCCGGAAGGTTTCTGGCATTTGACATCAAGGAACTCCGCGCTTTACCAAGTGGAGGGCGGGGCGTCTCTCTGATTTCACTTGAAGAAGGAGACTCCGTGGCAGCGGTACTGCCATGCACAATTAACGGAGTTATTGCTTGTGGTCTGGGCAGAGGAAATAAAGAGCAAACCTATTCAATCGGACCGCGTTTGATTGAATCTTATCGAGCTAAAAGAGCAAGAAAAGGGCGTCTACTTCCGAATCATTGGCAATATTATGATCTCATTCCTGCAAAACAGGATGAAAAATTTGGCTTGCCCGGGACAGAAGAAAAATCTGAACCTTTATCTAAAGAAAACACAGAAAAACACCTTTTTCCGGCCGAACCTTCTTCTCCACGAGAGGCAGTTTCTAAGAGTGAAACAGAGTCTGAAGTAACAGAAGAGGACTTTGAAATGCTTTCCGATGAGGAAGGCTCAACGGGCTTACTGTTTTAATAAAATGCGAAGAGGTGCTTCGGCTTAAACCGGCGAAAATAGATAGTTAAGAGACGGTCTGATATCTGGATGTTAACTGGCTGTAATGTCAAACAGACCGTCTAAAACACTTCATTATGGTGTGACTTCTGATTGCGTCCGTAGAACGGGCGTCCTCAGTTAAAAGAATTTTAGATGAGGAAGAATTCATTATCCTTTATCTGATTTCAAAGAAAAAATCTCGTCGGAACAAAGCGGCGGTCAAACCTATTAAATTGTTTCTGATATTTGGAAGGAGAATAAAAATCTATCAGAGGGTGTCAAAGAAGTTCCCTCTGATAGGATAATTATGAAAAATTCAGCTTCCTATACTTCACATACTATCGTTTTTTAGAAGATTCTTCCTGAGTTTCCGAAAACTAAAATTTTTTGCCAATAAAAAGATTGGCGCCGATAGTCCTGGATTTTCCTGAATATCCTCCCCACGCCTGTGCTCCACCAAATAAACCATTTTTTTGCTCAAAACTGATCCGCAAAGAACCCTCTATGGAGTCTTTTGTTGATCTTTCCGATTCTGTAAAAAAGCTTGGAGAGGCTTCCACAAATTTCGAAGAGATCTTGTTCTGGGTCGTTGTGTAATTGTGCCGCCAACCGAGCCATAGATCGGAGGTTAAGTTGGTGCTTTGAATATGGCCGGAGCCTTGGAAGGTCAGACCGAGTAAACTTGACGTATTTCCTTTTTGGTGAGAATAGATCTTTTGTGGGAGGCCTGAACCTTTTTCGGTGATAGGTGGAGTTCGGCTCCAGTGGTAGTCAGCTAATACAAAGGGTCCTGCTTTAATGCTCTCTGAACCAAATAAGTACTTGACACCCGCCTGGACACTGAAACTAAACCCTGTCCATTTAGCCTCGTAAGTATTTCCAAGCGATTTTCTCGCTGATTTTGCGTCATTGACACCCGCGAACATGGAACCAAAAAGTGTTAAACCGTCTATTTGTTCTGGTAAATATTGCACTTCAGCACCTACCAAAAATCTAATGGAATCGTACTTGCTTCCGCTATTCTTTTCTTTTAGATTTAATTTAGAAGCACCAAAGAAGAGTCCACTTTTAACTTGGTCAGTAATAAAACCGTTATAACCTCCTAAAAAACCATATTGATCAGTTCTATAGCCGTGAACGAACGTTGAGCTGTCTTTGTGCCCCTTGTCGCCTAGCGCTTTTACCCAATAACCCTCTTCAGAGAGACCGGAAAATATGAGCGTATTAATTGTTTGCAACTGGTCTAAATCAGCCTTCTGGGCATTCAGGTACAAGTTAGGAAGTGTTTCCTGAAAAATGTTGGCCAGACCATTATTTCGGGTATCGGAAAAGTCCACTAATTCAATAAAGTTGCTGAGTCCTTTACTTGGATTAACTTGAGAGGCCGCTTCATAAAGTGCTCTTCCAAATGACATTTGAGACGATGTTATCGCATAACGACTATAACTGTCAGGAAGTCTCAAGATTTTTAACGTGTAAGAATCTCCATTTTTTTCTATTTCGGCTTCCAATGTCCCTGAATTTTTGAATAACTTTATAGTGGCTAAGTTCAAAGTTAATTGATTGGGATGAGCCATCTTTAAAAAGTCTGACAGATTAAAATTATGCTCCGAACCATTAACAAAGAAACCGCTTTCCAGACCGACTAATACATTTCCTTCAATTTTTGCTTCCTGAAGAACCTTCAGACTATTGTGTTTTCCCTCATCGTTTATAAAGATTAAGAGATTTCCGGAAGAACCTTGGACATAATTTCCAACGGTGAATGAACTATCAAAATTTCCCGGTAAAAAGGCCCCATTATTGATGATTGTATTGTTAACGGTTCCGTTTCCCAAAAGAGCACCCTCATTTTCCACCAAAACGGGACTGTTAACCAGAGTACCGCCTGTGCCATCGGATCTTTTGCTAATATCCAAGACTCCTTCTTCAACGACTGTGGGTCCTGAATAAGTGTTAGTCCCGGTCAGAACTAAAATACCGCTTCCCTCTTTAACAAGCCCCGGTTTCAACCCGGTAAAGATAGTCTTGTCTCTAAGAATTCCTTCTTTATATTCATCGTGATGTTATTTGTCATTCCACAGTCTTTCGGAAATATCGTTGTTAAAGAAGGCGGTCTGGCCTTTTGTATTGAATCTTTCAAAGGCAAATTTCTCATTGCCGAACACGGCATACGAACGGATTTCTTTGGGAACCATCCTGTTTACATCAAGTCTGCCTATACCATTGACTGCTTTACCGGCATCCACGACGCCCTGCCCAAATATTTCTTCTTTGGTTACTTTGACCAATCTTACGTACTTATCATCAAGATTTTCTGAGCCGTCTTCTTTGTTGTAATGATCTTTGACGAAGTACTCAATTAAAGTATTTAATGAATAACTGGGCCAAGCTCCCGGGTCTGCATTGTAAGTGTCGGTGATTGCTTTAATTAGCTTCTCTTTGCTTGGTCGTTCATCGGAAAAGTAGTAAAAGATCAAAACTGATGCAACAGAATTGTCAAAACTCACAAGAATATCCGGACATTCGATATTGTTGTTGGCTGTCGTAAGTAAGGTGTCTGCTAATTGCTTTCCTGTCATCCATGGAAAGGCTTGAGCTACTAAGCCTGCGACGCCGGATACTTGTGGGGCCGCCATGGAGGTGCCTGATTTCAAAACGTACTTTCCATCGGTAACGTTTGCAGCCAAAATATTGCTGCCGGGAGCAGAAAGACTAAAAAGTTCCGCTCCCCGGGCGATATTTGAAAACAAAGAAAGCCCGTTTAGTCCGAGTATGATCTTTCCGTTCTCTCGATGAGCATCGAGGGGATTAATTGATACAACCGTGACCCAATTTCCTAGCTCTGACCCATAATAACGAGGAAGCATCCCGTTAAAGGAAGGATGAACCCAAGCGTCGTTAGCCGCAGCAACGACTGCTATGCTGTTTGGATTGGTCAAAGCCCAGTTGACAAGAGCTCCCGAATGAGGCCGGTCTCCCATTTTTTGAGAAAGTTTTTTTGCTTCTTCTGTACTGTAAAGTTCACCGGTCGGTAAAGTATTCTTATCTAATACCGGGACAGTCCAGCTATTGTTAAGAACTCTTATGTTGGGATGGTCTTGAAAGAAACGCTTCTCATCAGGATAGTAAAAGTCTCTCATTCCAATGTAGACCTGCCCGATAACGTCGGCATCGAATGCAACTCCATGCATGCCTTGGCCGTCTTTTTTTGCTCCCATGATAGAGGCAACGTGAGTTCCGTGACTTACCGACACGTCCCATACCGTTGGTTGAGGAAGTTTATTACCGTTTTTATCAAAGGCTTCAATGACATCAAATTTACCTGATAATTCCGGATGGTAAGACTGCATTTCCGTATCCAGTAACCCAATTAAAACGCCTTTGCCTGTAAATTCTTGTGTGTAAGCGGATGCCGCATTGATGAGGTCCAGACCGTTCGAAGCAAAGTATTCAGGTGTTTCGAAGTATTGAGCAGTTGCGGCAAAAGAGGTTAATGGAAAAATTAATGCAGAAAAGATTGGGAACGCTCGAAGTTTTAATGTCGGATAACCGTTCTTTCTAAAAAGTGATATCGAAATATGAGGTTTTAAATAATGAATTGACTTTTTATTCATTCTCAGTTTCTCTTGGCAAAAGCGTCTTGTAGAAATTGTTCTGTTAATGTTTCATAAAATCCTACAGAAGGAAAAAAATCACGTCTTTCAGTAGTTTCCATTAAGCTGGTGAAGATTGGTCAATGTACGGACCTTTCTCAAGAAACTTTGCGCGAATGCAGGTTATGGAAGTTTTAATAAATATGAATACAGTGAACGATGTTTGGGAGAGCGCACAGACCAGAAGGAAGATTGTTATGACGGGATTTCTTCAAAGCTGAGATGGGCTTTCTTTTTAGAAAAAAATTGCAATACATGCGAAGAGAATTAAAAGCACAATGGCCCGACACATTTAACGGCCTACAATACGTGTAAATGCAAGAAGAAATTGCTTATCCTTGTTCCTCTTTTATGTTATCCATTTTGGTGGTATCCCTAGCTTTTTTCGTCTCTAACTCTTTAAAATTGTCTCGTGGCTAGCAAGACCAGAGAGATGCTATGAGATGGCAGGACAGGCAAGGAAGCAATAATGTTGAAGACCGAAGAGGAAGCTCCGGTCCTCGCGGAATGATTAATCTTCCGAGAGGAAAGACAGGGTTGGCTATTTTGGCCGTTGTCATGGTCGCTGGATATTTCGGAATTGATTTAACTCCAATTTTGGAGTTCGGTTCAGATCCGGCAATCCTTCAGCGCTCCGCCCCATACCAGCCAACACAACAAGAACAGCAGTTGGCAAAATTCTCCTCTGTTGCTCTAAAAACAACGGAAGATACCTGGAGTAAATTGTTTGCTAACTCGGGCAAACGATATATCCCCCCGAAAATGGTTCTATATTCCGGTTCTACTCCAACAGCTTGTGGTTATGGGCAGGCTGCTATGGGTCCTTTCTACTGCCCGGCAGATCATAAACTTTATGTCGACCTTTCTTTTTATAAAGACATGGAGAAGAAGCTTGGGGGAGGAGGAGATTTTGCTCTTGGTTATGTGTTAGCTCATGAGGTTGGTCATCACGTTCAGAATCTTTTAGGAATTGCTGATCAGGTGCGTGCTCAACAAGCAAGATCCTCCAAGGCTGAGGCCAATAAACTTTCAGTAATGTTGGAGTTACAGGCAGATTGCTTGGCAGGAGTATGGGGCCACCAAATGAACAAAGAAGGAATTCTGGAAAAAGGCGATCTGGAAGAAGCTCTAAGGACTGCTTCAGCCATTGGAGATGACAGACTTCAGAAGCAATCCACGGGAAGAGTCGTACCGGATAGTTTTACTCACGGAACATCTGAACAACGATATAAATGGTTTAAAACCGGATTTGATACCGGAAATCCGGAAAAATGCAATACGTTTCAAACCGGTAGTTGGTAATGCATTACTCCAAACATAGATTCCTGGCAGGATGATTTTGTAAGAGCATTACTTGAAAATGCACACTCGGAGGAGGTTATTAAGTGTGCATTTTTCTTATCTTGAATTAAAGACATATTCACATTTGTTCACAAGTTTTGAAGGCAACCTTCTCTTTTTGACCGCTACTCCTGCCACCGTCAGACAAATCTCTTGAAAATTTGTTTGACGTCCCCAAATAGGATTCAAACGGAGACATTTATAAAGGAAATTACCGAAATGACTGATCATAATAAGGAAACAATGGGATTTCAGACCGAAGTCAAGCAAATGCTCCACCTGATGGTTCATTCGCTTTATTCAAACAGAGAAATCTTTCTAAGAGAACTTGTTTCTAACGCATCCGATGCGATCGATAAACTTAGATTTGAAGCAATTAATAAACCTGAATTGCTAGCCCAGGATCCGCATCCCTCTATTCGTATCGGCGTTGATGAAACAGCACAGACAATTACTGTCAGTGATGACGGTATCGGTATGACACGGGAAGAAGCAATTGCCAATCTAGGGACAATTGCAAAGAGCGGTACTAAAGAATTTTTTGCACATCTTTCTGGCGACCAACAAAAAGATTCTCAATTGATTGGACAGTTTGGCGTTGGTTTCTATTCTTCTTTTATTGTTGCGGATAAAGTAACAGTTATCACTAGAAAGGCAGGAGATCCCGAAGATTCAGCTACCCTTTGGGAAAGTACCGGTGAAGGAGAGTTCACAGTTGAGAACACTAAACGAGACCATTTCGGTACCGATATCATTCTTCATATGAAGAGTGAAGACCGTGATTTAGTCAGCAAGTTTAGACTGCGCAACATTCTTCAGAAATACTCCGACCATATTTCCACACCAATCCTGATGGGCAAGGATGAATATAAAGAAGATAAGGTCATTGATACCGGAGAATGGGAAGCTATCAATCAGGGTGCCGCTTTGTGGGCACGTCCAAAATCAGAAATTACTGAGGATCAGTATAAAGAGTTCTATCATCACGTAGCTCATGATCCGAATGATCCTTTGACTTGGACTCATAATAAGGTTGAAGGAAGAAATGAGTACATCCAGCTTTTATACATTCCGGGAACTGCACCGTTTGACCTTTGGGACAGAGATCACGTTCATGGTGTGAAACTTTATGTTAAACGTGTCTTTATCATGGACGATGCCGCCCAGTTGTTACCACGTTATCTTAGATTTGTTCGCGGAGTAATAGATTCTGAGAATCTGCCTTTAAACGTCAGCAGAGAAATTCTCCAGCAGTCAAGAGACCTCAAGGTTTTAAAAGACAGTTCTACAAAGCGTGTACTTTCAATGCTCGAAGATCTGGCTGCAAACCGGGCTGCAGATTACGATAAATTCTGGGCTATGTTCGGTAATTGCCTGAAGGAAGGTATTGGAGAAGATCCTGCAAATAAGGAACGTTTGCAGAAATTGATGAGATTCGTCTCTACGGCTTCAGCTGGTCAGGCAACGACGACTCTCGAAGGCTATATCGCCAGAATGAAGAAAGGCCAGAATACTATCTATTACGTTACGGGAGATTCACCGGAGGCGGCTGCTAAGAGTCCTTTGCTTGAATTGTTTAAGAAGAAAGATGTTGAAGTGCTTCTCATGGGGGGCCCCATTGATGAGTGGCTCATGCAGTTTATGACAGAGTTCGAAGGAAAGAGTTTTGTCAATATTGCTAAGGGTGACCTTGATTTGGGAGAACTCTCAGATAAGAATGAAAAAGAGGAAAAAGAAAAGTTGCAGGTTGAATTTAAGCCGCTTATCGATAAATTCAAGGAGGTTCTCGGTAATTCTGTCCAAGATGTCAGAATGACATTACGTCTGACTGACTCTCCTGCTTGTATTGTCAGTGACCCCAACGCTTTGAATCCGGCTTTTGTCAGAATGATGAAGATGGCCGGACAGGAAGTACCTGACACAAAACCGATCCTTGAATTGAATCCGAATAATCCGTTGGTATCGAGACTGGTTGAAAAAGATGCTTTCTCAGCTGATTGGGCTAAACTGCTTCTTGAGCAAGCTCAGCTAATGGAAGGTGAAACTCTTGAAGATCCCGCCGGTTTCGTTCAAAGAGTCAACACAATGCTTGTTGATTCAATGCATGGGAAAACAAACTAAACTATGTGATTGAAAGTTTATTCTTAACTCCTTCATTTAACACTATATGAGGTCGTAACCAATTTGGGGGTTAAGAACAATTTCCCAGACAGATTAGGCTTCTTTCTTCCTTAGATAGAAGCCTTTTTCTTTGTCTGCGGCTGTTCATGAAAAATCTTTCATGAAATATAAACACTCGCGGAAAAACGAATATCCCAATTCCATCCCTGCCTGCAATAAGAGTTAAGCGTTGGAATGACTTCAATTACAAGCTGAAACGGTTTGTTATCTATGACCTGTGAAAGGAGAACATGTGGCACAGACCACAAAAAATTTAATTCATATTTTCCAAAGTTCGGCATGGTTAAAGAAGTAAAAGCAACACAAAAAAGCCGATTAAGAGTTAGAAAACAGTGAACTGGAGTTTTAAAAGATATCTCGGTTTTTCGGGAGTGAAGAAACTACGCCGTCTGTTATTTCTCTGTCATGTGAACAGCTCATACTTGGAACCGACCATCCATTATTGCCGGTGCGTCTCTGACAGTGAGGATCCCGGCTTCAGCCATGGGAAGCCTTGTTCTTAGACAGTATACAAATAATAAGAACTGGATATTATCTTGAGAAATCAACAGTGCTTTCGAGGTTTTGTCAGGAGGAGGTTGTTTAGATGGAATCTTCTATGTCAATTGAATGCTGTTATCTGATGGTTATAAAGAATTCGGACTGAAGGATGTTGAGAAATAAATGCACGAAGTTGGGTACTGAAAGTTTAAATTGGAATTTTTTCGTCTATAGTCTCTCCAAATAATAGGAACATGGTAATGGCAAAGAAAAAAGTACGGACACCGGTGGACTTCTCCGAACTTGGAGGTTATAGATATTTGCATTTCGGCTCTGAATGGATTCAAGGGGGAATGCAGATAAATCGGCCTTTCCGTTTGGCTTTGGAATATCAGCAGTCGATGATGGCGCTGTCTTTGTTTAATCCTCACCCAAAAGAAATTCTACAGTTAGGTCTGGGAGCCGCCGGCTTTGCAAAATTTACATGGAAATATCTTCCTGAGGCCAAAACGACGGTCGTTGAAATCTCCGAGGACGTCTATCTTGCCTGTAAGATGTGGTTCAAACTGCCCGATGAAGATGAACACCTTCAAATTGTTTTTGAAGACTGTAAAAAGTACTTGTCGGAAGGAAACTTTGAACCGGCTGACTGGCTCTTGGTCGACATTTATGATGCCGAGGCATGGGGCCCGGTTTACGATGATGTTCCGTTCTACCGCCTTTGCAGAAAGGCATTGAAGGATGGCGGTGTTGCCTCTTTCAATCTTTTCGGCGGTGAAGACTTTGAAAAAAGTTATAAGGCAATCAGTGAAGCCTTTCATGAACAGGTTCTCATCATGCCTGAAGTTCAGGAAGGTAACCGAATCGTAATTGCCACCAAAGGTGACAAAAAAACATACACCATTGAAGAATTAAAAGAGAGAGCTGCTGAAATACAAAACCGGTTGAAGGTACCGGCTAAAAAATGGATAAAGATGCTGCAGAAAGAAAACAATCTGGATAACGAATTCTGCTTTTAGCTAAAATTTTTATTGCTAAGTCCAAAAACTCCTCTAACAAGATGATTTAGAGGAGTTTATTGATTCGGTAAAAAAAATAATTAAAGATGAAAATGGGAATATTAGGTCCCGGGTTTCATTTGCCTGACTTTCTTCTTTTCCGGTTTTTCTAAGACCTTCTTGTTGTATTCACAAAGGTCTTTGATGGGACATCTCCAGCACTCGGGCATTCGGGCTTTGCAAATATAACGGCCGAGTAAGATGAACCAGTGGTGCGCTTCTACTCGGTAGGGCAGTGGTGTATAGCGTTCAAGTTTGATTTGCACTTGTTCCGGAGTTTTTCCGGTAGCATATTTGGTGCGGTTTGCAACCCTAAACACATGGGTGTCAACAGCAATCCGTGGCTCACCGAAAGCAACATTCATAACGACGCTGGCTGTTTTCTTCCCAACCCCCGGTAATTCCGTAAGTTTGTCAAAATCTTCCGGAACCTGACTTTGATATTTTTCAATCAGAGTTTTACAAAGTTCCATAACATTCTTGGTTTTTGTACGGAACAGCCCGACGTGCTTAATGAAATGAAGAAATTTCTCTGGCCCCATTTCCAAAAGGCCCTCAGGAGTGTTAGCGATCGGAAAAATTTGTCTGGTGGCTTCATTAACGCTTTTGTCAGTGGCCTGGGCTGAAAGAACGACAGCAATAAGAAGTTCGAACGGATTTGAATATTCCAGTTCGCTCTTCGGATGAGGATTGTCAGCTTGAAGAACTTTTAAAATCTCAATGCGTTTGGCTTGGTTCATTTTTTTCTCTTCATAAGGCTTGCAAGCAGATTCTTCTTAGCCTCCGGGCTTTCTTTTTGACTAAGTTTTTGGTTGGCTTCACGCTCTTGTTGCTCTATCCTGATTTTGCGCTCGTTGTATCGTTGCCGGGCTTGCAGCTTGTCTGCTTCGGTCCAACCCCGTTTTTCTGTGATCATGTCGATACAGTCCATCGGACAGGCTATTTGACAGAGGCAACAGCCGGTACAGTACTCATCGTCCACATAATGCATATGTTTGGGTGAACCGATGATGGCATCAGTCGGACAGACCTTAATGCACAGTTTGCAACCAATACATAGTTTCGGATTAATCCGGGCTACCTCGAATGGAACGTGAACCCCACAATCAGAATTCAAAGGAATGATCTCTTGCCCAAGTAATTTAGCCAGCAGAATGATTCCTTCATCGCCTCCCGGGGGACAACGGTTGATTGCTTCCCCGTCGAGTAGAGCTCTGGCATATTCCATGCAGCCTTTATAGCCGCATTGATTGCATTGTGTCTGAGGCAGAACTTTGTCGATTTCTTCAGCAGTCAGCATAAAAAACTACCAGAGGTTTTCTGCGATAAGGTTACCGGGTTGACCTCTCCTCGGAGCCATAAATCCTTTTGTCTTAAGAAGATCTCTGACTTCTTTAACCATTGCCGGATTACCGCAAAGAAGAATTCTTGAGTTGGTAGGATCCAGTTTTTGCTCAGCGGCTTCTTCCAAGGAACCGGCGCTAATTAGCGCAGGGATTCGGGTAGAAAGGAATTGAGTCGCCTCACGTGTAACAACCGGAACATAGGCAAATGATCGGCCGTCACTGCCGGCATACTGAGATTCAGTTGCAAATTTTTCAATTGTCTCGGTATAACAGAGATCTTCAGAATATCTGACAGAATGGACAAGAACAACGTGCGGCCATTCTTTCCAGGTGTTTTCGTCGCTAAGAATAGAAATAAAAGGTGCTAAGCCGGTTCCTGATGAAATACACCAAAGTGTTCTTCCTCCCGGAATTCTTTTAGGAAGCATTGAACCCCAGAGTTCTTTTTCAAGATAGACGGATTGTCCCGGCTCCAAGACTGTAAGAGTTTCAGATACTTTTCCGCCTTGCACTGCAACAACAAGAAATTCAACATACGGATCGGACGGCTTAGAGGACATGGAATAAGGTCTGGCTTCGTATGACAAACCTTCACCAAAATCTTTTTCGATGCCAAGTCGGACAAATTGTCCGGGAATAAAGTCAAAGCCCTCCGGTTTCTCAAAGCGAAGAGAAACAAGACCTTCGCGCCAGATGCGTTTCTGTAAAAGACGTACCGCAGTTGCACCTTCAGGAATCATTTTTAAAGTTCCTTCTTGAGATATTGACGTTTGACGACAACGTCTCTCCATTCTTCAGCTTCATCCGTATGAGGTTTCATACGGGTAATGGACGGCCAGACTCTGGCTAATTCAGCGTTTAATGCAATGAATTCCTGCTGATCTTCTGGAACATCTTCTTCAGCCATAATGGCGTTGGTTGGACATTCCGGAATGCAGACGGCGCAGTCAATGCATTCATCAGGATCGATAACGAGGAAATTTGGTCCTTCACGGAAGCAGTCAACCGGACAGACATCTACACAATCAGTATATTTGCAGAGAATGCAGGGTTCTGTGACAACGTGTGCCATGGTTAATGAGTCTCCAATAGTTATTGGTTATTGATTAGATTAAACGGTTAATTTTAAAGCTTTGAGTAGTTAGTGAGACTTTTGATGCTAAGAAATAAAAATAAAAAGTAATCGGATCTTTCTGATTTAACGAAAAACTCAAAATAATTCACATTGTGAGAAATTTTGTCCTTTTAATGACAAACGTATCTTATTTCTCTTTTATAGTGGCAATAACGCTAAAATCGTGCGCGCTATTACGCTTTGAAAATAAATGATTATTGAATCTCTACTTGATACGGATTTGTATAAATTCACGATGATGCAATGTGTGTTGCATCAGTTCCCGGGTGCCCGCGTGGAATATAAATTCCGTTGCCGCAATGAAGGAACAAACCTTCAGGCTGTGCTTCCTGAAATAAATGAGGAAATAGAACACTTATGTTCCCTTAGGTTTGAACCTGAGGAGTTGGAATATCTGTCCAAACTCCGGTTTATTAAAAGCGATTTCGTCGATTTCCTTGAATTGTTTAAACTAAATAATTCAAGAATTAAAGCAGTCCCTCTGGAAGGAAGCAAGACCGACATAGAAATTAGAATCAAAGGTCCCTGGCTTCACACAATTATGTTTGAGATTCCCGTGTTGGCGATAGTCGGAGAGTGTTATTACAACAAGTTTTATCCCCAGCCGGATCTTGATGAAGGACGTAGACGCTTAGAAAATAAAATCAAATTAATCAAAGAACTTCCGGGAGGAGCACCGGGCCTCGGAATCTCTGAATACGGAACCAGAAGAAGATTTTCCAAAGCTTGGCAGCTCGAAGTGATTCGTACTTTGAAAGAAAAACTCAGGAAACGTTTTACAGGAACCAGTAACGTGTACTTTGCCATGACTGAGGGATTAACTCCTTTGGGAACAATGGCGCACGAATATCTTCAGGCTTGTCAGGCACTTGGGCCGAGATTAAGAGACTCACAAACCTTTGCTTTTGAAATGTGGGCAAAAGAGTATCGGGGAGATCTGGGCATTGCTTTATCTGATGTATTCGGAATGAAAGCATTCTTAACTGACTTCGATATGTATTTCTGCAAACTTTTCGACGGTGCCAGACATGATTCCGGTGACCCTTATTTATGGGGTGAAAAAATTATCGAGCACTACCGGCGAAACCGTTGTGATCCGCGTACAAAAAGTTTGATCTTCTCAGATATGCTTGATGTTCCGAAGGTTATTAGCCTGTACAATAGATTCCACGATCGAATTAACCTGGGTTTTGGTATCGGCACAAATCTTGTCAATGACTTGGGTTATCCGGCTCTTCAAAACGTTATTAAGCTAGTGCGCTGCAACGGCCAGCCGGTCGCAAAACTTTCAGACTCACCGAGCAAGAGCATGTGTGAGGACGAGTCTTACTTAAAATATTTAAGAGAAGTTTTTGGTATCGAAAATACTGAAGACAAAGCATAATTAATTTTAAAAATAAGGTAGTTAGATGAATAACTCGACATTAAAAACATGCTTCGCCTTGGGGGCGGCAGCTTTGATGCCTGTGAATGCTTATGCGGCACTCCCGGGTGCAGAGCTTTCTTTGTGGTGGGCAGTTCCTTTTGCCGGCATCTTATTAAGTATTGCCCTCGGACCATTGCTTTTTGCGCATTTTTGGCATCGCAATTACGGCAAGATTGCTCTTATGTGGGCACTTCTTTGCGCCATTCCTCTCTACGTCTTCTTTGACTCCACAACCAGTACCCAGGCAATCGCTCACGCCTTAATCGGAGATTACATCCCCTTTATTATTTTCGTGGGTTCCTTGTACATCGTCGCCGGCGGTATTCATCTGAGAGGTTCCTTTGTCGGTAAACCGGGATTAAATACATTCTTTTTGTTCATCGGTGCCATTCTTGCTAATTTGATGGGTACAACAGGGGCCGCCATGCTTCTTATCCGCCCGTTGATTGAAGCAAATAAGAAACGTAAGTATCAGATGCATACTTATATTTTCTTTATTTTTATTGTCGCAAATATCGCAGGCTCTCTGACTCCTTTAGGCGATCCTCCTTTATTCCTCGGCTTCCTCCGTGGTGTAACTTTCTTCTGGACCGCTGAACATCTTTGGGAAGTGACGGGAATTGCAGTCGGCTTGCTTCTTCTGGTTTACTTTATTCTTGACAATTTGCTGTTCCGTAAAGAGTTGAAAAACAATCCTTCAGTTGCTGAAGTCAAAGAAAAAGTCCCGTTCGGTGTAGAAGGTGCCATTAACTTTGTCTTGTTAGCCGGTATCATCGGTGCCGTGCTCCTCTCCGGTTTCTGGAAGACCGGGGTCGAATACCACATTCTTGGCGTTCACTACGCACTTGAATCCGTCGTCCGTGACTGTATTTTCATCACGGCTGCCGTTCTGTCATTACTCCTGACAAGAAAAGAATACAGAGAAGCCAACCAGTTTAGCTGGGAACCGATTTTAGAAGTCGGTAAACTCTTCTTCGGTATCTTCGTGACCATTGTTCCCGTTCTCGAAATGTTAAGAGCCGGTCACAGCGGTGCTTTTGCTCCTGTCGTTTCCCTTGTTACTGGTGCCGACGGACAACCTGTCAACGCAGCTTACTTCTGGTTAACGGGTATGCTCTCCAGCTTCCTTGATAATGCTCCTACTTATCTGGCCTTCTTTAACTTGGCCGGTGGCGATCCTCAATTGCTGATGGGTGCCGAAGCCCACACCCTGATGGCTATCTCCATGGGTGCTGTATTCATGGGTGCAATGACTTACATCGGAAATGCTCCGAACTTCATGGTGGTATCCATTGTTCAGAACCGTGGTATTAAGATGCCGACTTTCTTCGGTTACATGATTTGGTCATATGGAATTCTCATTCCTGTATTCCTCATGCTAACCGTTTTGTTCCTTATGTAATTGAAGATCGTTTAAGGACAAACAGTCAAAAGTTTTCAATCTAAAAACTTGACAGTCAGACCCAAAAGCCCGGAGCCCCCGGGCTTTTTTGACGAAACTAGATTCACAAAAGCTTTTATATACCGTCGTTAAAGACAAGAGAAACCGGGCTCTCGACTAAAGCGGGCAATCTTTGTTGTAATAATTTTTGGAAAACACCATGGCTGTGTTTTAAATCACATTGGAGCCCGTTATAATGATCGGTAATTTTTGAACGCCGAAAGCGCGTCTCTTTTTTTTTTCTTTCGGGATTAAGATGACGAAATACGTATTTGTGACCGGTGGTGTTGTATCTTCTTTAGGTAAAGGCATCGCCGCCGCCTCTTTAGCAGCAATACTTGAATCCCGCGGCCTCTCAGTAACAATCATCAAAATGGACCCCTACATCAATGTTGATCCGGGCACAATGAGCCCGTTCCAGCATGGGGAAGTCTTTGTTACTGAAGACGGAGCGGAAACTGATTTGGATTTGGGCCACTATGAGCGTTTCATTACGCCGAAAATGCATAAGGCCAACAACTTTACAACAGGTCAGATCTACAGAAATGTCCTCCGTAAGGAAAGACGCGGTGAATATTTAGGAAAGACTGTTCAGGTCATTCCTCATATTACCAACGAAATCCAAAACTTCATTGCAAGAGGAGCTCACGCTGCCGGTGACCCGGATATCGCGATTGTTGAAATCGGAGGAACCGTAGGTGATATCGAATCACTGCCTTTCCTTGAAGCCGTTCGCCAGATGTCCTTGCGTCTTGGATATCAAAACTCTTGCTTTATCCATTTAACACTGGTTCCTTATATCGCCAGTGCAGGTGAATTAAAAACAAAACCGACTCAACATTCTGTCGGTGAATTAAGAAAAATTGGAATTTTCCCGAACGTTCTACTTTGCAGAGCTGATAGAAAGATTCCGGAAGATGAAGTTGCAAAGATTTCCTTGTTTGCAAACGTTCCGTCTGATGCAGTTATTTCTGTTTGGGACGTTGATACTATCTATAAAGTTCCGATGATGCTTCATAAGCAGGGACTCGATGATATCGTTTGCAGAGCTCTCGGACTAAACCCGAAACCGGCTGATTTGACTCCATGGGAAGAGGTCGTACACAAACTCGAAAATCCGAAAGACATTGTTAAAGTAGCAATGATCGGTAAGTACGATTTGGCTGATTCCTACAAGTCTCTCAATGAAGCTTTGATTCACGCTGGCATCCATACCGGACACAAGGTCAAAACGAAGTTTATTGAGGCAGAAGAGATTGAACAAAACGGCATAGATTGTCTGAAAGAAATGGATGCGGTTCTTGTACCCGGCGGTTTCGGCAAACGTGGTACCGAAGGCAAGATCAAGGCTATTCAGTATGCCCGTGAAAACAATGTTCCTTATCTCGGTATCTGCTTGGGCATGCAGTTGGCTGTTATTGAATTTGCCCGTCACGTCTGTGGCTTAGGCGGTGCTAACTCTACAGAATTCCAAAGCGATACTCCCAACCCAGTCGTTGCTCTGATTACTGAGTGGCAGGATCATTCCGGTAAGAAAGAAGTTCGTGATGAATCCAGCGATCTCGGCGGCACAATGCGTTTGGGTAAACAGGAAGTTCCTGTGAAACAAGGCACAAAAGCTCATGACATTTATGGTGATGTTGTCGCAGAACGCCACCGTCACCGCTATGAAGTTAACAATTCTTACTGCGATCGCTTTGAAAAAGCCGGTCTGGTCATCTCTGCCCGTACAACCGGAGAGAACCTTCCGGAAATTATCGAATTGCCGAAGAATGATTTCTTTGTCGGAGTTCAGTTCCATCCGGAATTTACTTCATCCCCGAGATTTGGCCATAAGCTTTTCAATGCTTTCATCAGCAGTGCAGCCAAATACCGTGATGAACACAGAAAGGAATAATTTTTAATGAAACTTTGCAATTTTGAAGTTGGTCTGGATAAACCGTTTTTTCTTCTTTCAGGGCCTTGTGTACTGGAAGGGGAGCAAATGGCTCTCGACATTGCCGGCAAACTCAAGGAAATCACTTCCAAGTTAGGAATTCCTTATGTTTTTAAAGCCAGCTATGACAAAGCAAACCGTTCTTCTGATGCCAGCTATCGTGGTTTAGGAATGACTAAGGGGCTGCAGATCCTCGAAAAAGTCCGTGAACAAATCAATGTTCCGGTCATTACTGATGTTCATACTGCAGAAGAAGTTCCGGAAGTTGCAGCCGTGGTGGATATTCTTCAGACACCCGCATTTCTTTGCCGCCAGACTGATTTCATTGCAGCCTGTGCACAAAGCGGTAAACCGGTCAATATCAAAAAAGGGCAGTTCCTTGCTCCTCACGATATGAAGCAGGTTGTATTGAAGGCCAGACACGCAGCTCATAGAGCCGGACTTTCTGAAGATCGCTTTATGGTGTGCGAACGGGGCGCTTCTTTCGGATACAACAATCTTGTTTCTGATATGAGAAGTTTGGCAATCATGCGTGAATGTGATGCACCTGTTGTGTTTGATGCAACTCATTCCGTTCAGCTGCCGGGAGGACAAGGCACCAGTTCAGGCGGCCAGCGTGAATTTGTTCCGGTTTTGGCCAGAGCGGCTGTTGCAGTAGGAGTTGCCGGTCTGTTTATGGAAACTCATCCGAATCCTGCAGTTGCAAAGAGTGACGGTCCTAATGCGGTACCTTTAAACCGTATGGAAGAACTTCTTGAAAGCCTGGTTCAGCTCGACAGAGTTGTTAAAGGCAACAACATGTTCCTGGAAAATAATTTTCGTTAATTTAAATTGAGGAAAAAATGAGCTCAATTGTTGAAGTCATTGGTCGTGAAGTATTGGATTCCCGTGGAAATCCGACTGTTGAATGTGAAGTTATTCTTGAAAGCGGAGCAGTAGGCCGCGCTTCTGTTCCTAGTGGAGCTTCTACCGGTAGCCGCGAAGCTATTGAATTGCGTGACGGCGATAAATCCCGTTACCTCGGCAAAGGTGTTCTTAAAGCAGTCGAAAATGTTAATACCGAAATCAGAGACGAAATCTTAGGTGAAGAAGCTACTGATCAGGCCTGGATTGACCGTTTGATGATCGAATTGGACGGCACGGATAACAAGGCCCGCTTGGGTGCCAACGCTATTCTGGCTGTTTCCATGGCTGTTGCAAAAGCTGCAGCTGAAGAAACCGGTCTGCCTTTGTACCGTTACTTCGGTGGCTCCTGCGGCATGATGCTGCCGGTTCCGATGATGAATGTTATCAACGGCGGAGCCCATGCAAACAACAACCTCGATATTCAGGAATTCATGATCATTCCGGCCGGTGCTCCTTCTTTCAGAGAAGCTCTCCGCTATGGTGCAGAAACTTTCCATGCTTTAAAGAAGATTATCAACTCAAAAGGCATGACAACTGCTGTAGGCGATGAGGGTGGCTTTGCCCCGACTCTCCATAGCCATGAAGAAGCGATTGAATTGATTCTTGAAGCTGTAGAGGCTGCCGGCTACAAAGCAGGTGAAGACATTTTCATCGGTTTGGATTGCGCTTCCAGTGAATTCTATGAAGACGGTAAATACAATCTGAAAGGCCAGGGTCAGGTTTTGACTGATGATGAATGGATCGCAAAACTCCAGGAATGGTGCGATAAGTATCCAATCATCTCTATCGAAGATGGTATGGCTGAAGGAGATTGGGAAGGCTGGGCTAAACTCACTAAGGCTTTGGGTGAAAAAGTTCAGTTGGTCGGTGATGATCTTTTCGTCACTAACACCAATATTCTTAAGGAAGGTATCAAGAAGGGTGTGGCTAATTCCATCTTGATCAAGATCAACCAGATCGGAACTTTGACTGAAACATTTGCAGCTATCGAGATGGCAAAACGTGCCCGCTATACAGCGGTTGTTTCACACCGCTCCGGTGAAACGGAAGATTCTACGATTGCCGATATTGCCGTCGGTACGAACGCCGGTCAAATCAAGACAGGTTCAATGTCCAGAAGCGACAGAATGGCTAAGTACAACCAGCTCTTACGTATCGAAGAAGAACTCGGTGACATCGCTGTCTATCCGGGACTTGACGCTTTCTACAACATTAAGCGTTAATGTCTTCCTATAACAAAAAAGTTAGCCTAAAAGCACCACGGATTATTTCCCTGGTGCTTCTTGCCCTGCTGTTGGCGATCCAGTATCCGCTTTGGTGGGGTAAAGGCAGCGAACGCGGTTTGCAGGAACTGCGTATTGAGTTGTTTAAACAACAACAAGCCAACGAAGATGTCAAAAAACAGATTGGTGATGTGCTCACAGAAGTCAACAGTCTGAAAGACAAAAAAGAAGCTCTGGAAGTCAGAGCGCGCGAAAGGATGAATATGATTCGTGAAAACGAAGTTCTGTTCCGACTTTCTGAATACCCTGAAGATAAAAAGAACTAAAAGTTTATTTTTAGGGTTTAATCTTTATACAATATTGGCACTTTAACTGTTTTCAATAAGTGCCGCCATGTCACGTCCCATCGAAGCTCTAATCGATAGCTCAGCTTTAAAACACAATTTAACTCTGCTGAAACAAAAAGCAGGTAACCGCTTTATGTGGGCGGTTGTCAAAGCCAATGCTTATGGGCATGACTTAGGTCTTCTTTTAAACGATTTCGGTATCGCTGACGGTTTAGCCCTTTTAGATATCAATGAAGCGGTGGCTGTAAGAGCTAAAGGCTGGAAAAAGCCTGTTTTGTTGATTGAGGGTTTCTTTGATTTTGATGACCTTCAAATCGTCGACGACCTAAATCTCGAAACGTTGGTTCATTCGGAATGGCAGATTGAGTTACTCAAGAAAAAATCTTTTGAAAATAAGCTCAGAGTCCATATAAAGCTCAATTCCGGAATGAATCGTCTGGGGTTCAAACCTGAACGGGCGGCTGAAGTAAAAGGAGAATTAGAGAAACTGCCCAATGTTGAAGTCGCAGATTTTGTGACACACTTTGCGAATTCAGAAAAATCCTACCGTTCGGACGGAGTTCTTCCGGTTTCCAGGCAGCTAGCCAATCTTTCAGTGATCCAAAAAGATTCTGCACAAAAATGCTTTTCCAACTCTGGAGCTATTCTTTGGCATCCAGAAGCTGCCGATGATGCAGTAAGGGCCGGTATCGCCATGTATGGAATTAGTCCTGATGATAACTTTGACTCTTGTGATCTGAATCTGATTCCTGTGATGACACTACGGGCAAAAATTCTTGGAGTTCAACAACTGGAAAAAGACGATGCTGTTGGCTATGGCTCTAAGTTTGTCGCATCACGTCCGATGAGAACGGGCATTGTGGCATGTGGTTATGCTGACGGTTATCCTCGCCAGAAATTAGAAAATCGCTATGTTCTTATCAATGGAAAAAAGGCACCGGTAATCGGCAGTATTTCAATGGACATGATGAATGTCGATTTATCAGCTATCCCGGAAGCTGAAGCCGGAAATTGGGTTGAACTGTGGGGAAAAAATTTATCTGTAAATGAAGTGGCCAAGTTACACGGTAGCATCGGATATGAACTGTTGGCAAACTTAAGCACCCGTGTCAGAAGAAAAAGGATTTAGATTTACGACATAAAACGTCGCTTCCTTGCTTAAGCTTTAATTATCCAAGGAGGCTGTTATGTCAATTTTCAACGGAATCAAATTAGTTAAAAAAAGCAATACCTCTGCCCGCTACTTCAAAAGAAGAACTTTTTTCTCGCCTAATTCTTTACCATTGGAAATTAATGTCAATATCCGGAACGGACGAGTCTATGTTGAAATCTTGGAAGACTCCCGGTCGGTGATGAGAGTCAATTACGGACTGAGTGATTCACGTCATTCTTGCTATTTGCTTACGGAAGATGCTGCTGAACAATTTTTGGATTCTTATCTTTCAATAGCCTGATGTAACCGGTCGTCAGAATAATTGCGCTTCCGGTTAAAAAATGACTCTCGATTTGGTTGATAGAAGTCTGAAAAATTTAAGTAGCTGGTGAAGTTAGAAAGCAAGCCGGCCGCTAAGTTTTGAACTTCTAAAAAGTTTTGTCTTGTTTTTTAATTAGTCGAAAGCTTGAAGACCAAAGAAACAAGCAAAAGACATAGAACAAAGTAAAGAACTTTTCTAACAATGTCAGGGCCAATTTTTATCGCGTATTTGGCTCCAAGTCTGTTGCCGATAATGCTGGCAATAGCACAGGGAAAAGCTAATGCGTAGGAGACGGTGCCTGCCGCTGCAAACGCTGCAACGGCACCGAAATTGGCTGAAATATTAAAAATCTTGGCCGTACCGGAGGATTTAACCAAACCGGCTTTTAACAAAACGTGAATGCCAATAAGAAAGAAACTTCCTGCGCCGGGACCGAAAAATCCTTCATAAATACCGACGACCAAACCGATACAGATGGCCTTTAAACGCCAGAAAGGAACCTCTTTTTCTTCTTCAGATACTTTAACAGACCCGCTCATCAGAGAGATGAGAAGACCCACAGGAATTAAGGCTACCATGATAATGGTCATCTTCTCATTAGAAATCTGTAAGGCTAGCCATGATCCGACAACACCACCAAGAAACGAAGATATAACACCGATGAGTGCAACTTTTGAGACAATCTGTTTGTTTTGCCAGAACGTAAAAAGTGCCATTGATGAGCCGCACATGGAGGCTAATTTTGTTGAACCAAGACAATAATGGGCCGGAATTCCCAGAGCCAACAAAGTTGGTGTCGTAATAAGACCGCCGCCTCCTGCAATGGAGTCAATAAAACCGGCCACCAAAAAGGCTATGCAGCATATCAGAATTAAAGTGAGGGTAACTTCCATAATTCAAGGTTCTATAGAAAGTTACTATGCTAATTCTAAAAGATTGGAGAAAAAACCATTTGGATGATATTCTGTTCCGGATAAGTAAAAAACCTAAGCCTTCCGTTAGATTGAATTTTTTAATTTGTTAAAGAACCTAAATAAAACAAAAACTAATCTGCTTTTTGCTTCGGTGCCGTTAAATAACTAGCGAATAGGAGAGAGCACTGTGTCAGAAAGGCTGGGATGAATTTTCTTCCTTAGGTAAAGAAAAGGAGGATTGCTCCTCCTTCACTGGTTACTTTAGGTTCAGTGTTGCACCCGAACAATTCTGATTAGTTGATTTGTTTCGGATCAATCTTTTCATTCTCAGATGAATTCATTTCTTCATTGAATAAAGCTTCGACATCTTCTGGAGAATAGGTGATGGTTTTATTGCAGAACTGGCATTTAACTTCGACTTTTCCTTCTTCTTTAAGAATGTCATCCAGTTCTTTTTTGCCTAACGAGCGAAGCATGGAATCGGTTTTTTCTTTTGAGCATCCGCACTGGAAAAATACTTCTTCAGTTCCAAGAAGTTTTAGATCTTCCTGCCAGAATAGTCTGCGAAGAATTTCTTCCTGCGGCAGAGTTAACAATTCTTCCTCTTTCAAGGTGCAAGTTAATTGAACCAGTCTTGGCCATGCATCTGTATCCGTTGCCGTTTCTGTATTTCCTCCGTCTTCCGGCATCTTTTGGATAAGCAGGCCAGCAATTTTTGTCGGTTCCGACGCTAACACAATCTTAGTGTCGAGCTGTTCGCTGCGGACCATATAGTTTTCAAGCATCTCTGCAATAGAGTTTCCGCTAAGTGATACAACTCCGATATATGGTTGATCAGTCGGCCTTCTATCTGCCGGATCAAGAATGATTCCACACTGGCCTTGACCATTTATATTGATGAGTTCTTGAACGCCCATCTCAGGAGTAATCACCGCACCATCTCTAATTTTTACCATGGCTCTTACAGTTGTTCTGTTCTTAACTTCAACAACTACCATTGACACAGGACCGGAGCCTTTAACTTGAACAATTAGAGCGCCGTTGAATTTAATAGTGCTCGATAACAAAAGAGCACCGGCTGTAAATTGTCCCAACATCCTCGAAACATTGTCCGGGTAGTTCTGAAACTGAGTCATCTCCTGCCATTGTTGTTCGAGCTGAACAACATCGCCTCTGACCGGGGCTTTTTCAAACATAAATTTTGTGACTTCGTCACTAAGAATGTCTGGTTTTGTTTCTGTCATTTTGGTATCTCCAACGTTTGTCTCCGAATTCTAAGAAAACTCCTTCCTTTTCGGAACAAATTAAAGTTCAAACTGGTTATAAGGACCATTAATGTACTAATGTTTTAGTTTTAGTTCTTTTTATTATAGTTAGTGGCTATGAAAGAGAAGATTGCAGCTTTGGAACAATTAAAGCCTGATTTGCACATGCATTCAATTTTTTCCGACGGTAACTACACACCGGAAGAATTAGTTCAGAAGGCAAAAAACAATGGAGTCAATTTGCTTGCTCTGACCGATCATGATGAAGTTGAAGGCAACAAGAGAATGTCCATCGCAGCAGAAAATGCCGGCCTGCTTTTTGTTCCTGGGGTTGAAATTTCCACGAAATTTGCCAACAAAGAAATCCATGTAGTCGGACTTGATATTGACATCAATAATGAAGCTCTCTTAAAAGCTCTGGCCGAAACTAAACAAAATAGAGTGAAAAGGGCGGAGGCAATGGCAGAAAAGCTCGAAGAATTGGGCTTTGCAGGAGCTTTAAAAGGTGCGCAGGAGTTTGTCACAAACCCGTCTTTGATTTCCAGGGTTCATTTTGCTAAATGGTTACAGGCCACAGGGGCTGTCGGCAGTTTTGAACAGGCATTTGATAAGTACATCGGTTCAGGACGGGTAGCTTTTGTGCCTTTGGACTCTCCGACCGTTGGCGACGCTGTTAAACTAATCCTGGGGGCCTCCGGTGTACCGGTGCTGGCTCATCCAGGCAGATACGGATTTAAAGACTGGAAGTTACAGGCTCTTTTAGATGAATTTAAAAATGCCGGTGGAAAGGTCATTGAAGTGACGACCGGCAGCCACTCAGAAAAGAACAATATTGAATTTGCAGATATTGCCAGACAGCAAGGTTTTGTGGCTTCTACCGGTAGCGATTTCCATCGTGAAGGTACTCGCTGTCCAATCGGTGAACAAGGTCAATTACCTTCCGATTTAACACCTGTCTGGACACTGTTTAGGGATAATTAGGAGATACAACTTGGGATATATTTTGAACGTCCTTCCGGACTCACCTCAAAAACATCGGATTGAACAAGCAGCTCAACTGCTTACACCCGGTCAAGTAGCCGCAGTACCTACAGATACCGGTTTTTCTTTGGTGTGCCGCATGGATGATAAAGAAGGACTCGACAGGATTCGTTTGATCAGACAATTAAACGAAAAAAAGCACTTAACCCTGCTTTGTGATTCATTAAGCCAGATGAGTAAGCTCGCTAGAGTAAACAATACCGGTTATCGGATGGCAAAAAGTGTAACGCCCGGGCCATATACCTTCATTTTGGAGGCAACCAGAGAAGTTCCAAGAAGATTGTCTCACCCTTCAAAAAAAACGATTGGTATCCGTGTGCCTGCAAATAAGGCTTTAAATGCTCTTCTTGAAAAAATTGGTGATCCGCTGGTCGGCACAACCATGATTATGCCGGGTTCCGATGAGCCGTTATCAACGGCCTGGGAAATACAGGACGCCATCGGTAATCAGCTCGCCTTTGTTCTTGATGACGGAACAGTCTCGAAAGGCGATACAACCGTAGTTGATTTGTCGGGTGATTTACCTGAAATCATCCGTCAGGGCCTTGGAAGTCGCGAAGCTTTAGGCTTGTGATACAAGTTAATACAACTGCTTAGGAATATTTTGAATAGACTTAGCGGCTATGGACATTAATTCAATTATTCAAACGATTGCAGTCTATGCAATCCCTCTTATTTTTGCTATCACGATTCATGAGGCAGCTCACGGATATGTCGCCAGGTATTTAGGTGATAATACAGCTTGGATGCTAGGCCGGGTAACATTAAATCCGATAAAGCACATTGATCCGGTAGGAACCATTCTGGTTCCTGCAGTTCTTCTATTGGGTAGCGCTATCAGTGGTATCGGTGGAATTATTTTCGGCTGGGCTAAACCTGTTCCAATCAATTTTAGAAATTTGAGAAATCCGAAACAGGCAATGATCTGGGTAGCAGCGGCCGGCCCCGGTGCGAACCTGGTTCAGGCAATTATTTGGGCAATTCTTTTGAAGCTTTTCTTTGTGATAGGACTTAGCGAAGCTTTCTTTGAGCAAATGTGTATTGCCGGAATAAGTGTCAATATCATGCTGATGGCTTTGAATCTGATTCCGATCCCTCCTCTGGACGGAGGAAGAATTGTGACCGGTTTGTTGCCTGCAGGGTTGGCTTACAAATATGCAAGAATAGAACCCTATGGGATGTATATTCTTTTTGCTCTTATTCTGACAGGCTGTTTATCTTATCTGATGAGGCCGTTTATGCATGTCGGACTTTCAATTGTGAAGGCCTTTTTGTAAGGAGGTAAGAAATGCAACAGTCTAAATGTTCTCCACATTCTCATAGTCTCAAAGGTCTTAAAGGAAGTCCTTCTGAATGGATGAAACGTTTTGCACGTTTGTTTCCGGAAAATGCCAAAGTCCTGGATTTGGCTTGTGGCTGTGGCCGTAATGATAAATGGCTCGCTAAACAGGGATTTGACGTTACTTGCGTGGACTGGGATGACCGTTGCGCACAGTACATCTCAGCCATTGAAGGTGCGAAGTTTCTTCAGATGGATATAGAAAATGGTCCTTGGTTACTTAAACCTCAAACCTTTGATGTTGTTTTGGTCAACTTTTATCTCTTCAGACCGGTACTTTCGAAACTTCCTGAGCTTTTAGTTCCCGGAGGTTATCTGATTTATGAGACATTCATGATGCCTTATGCCGGATTTGACGGTAACCGTGCGAAAAACGAAGACTTTATATTAAAACCCTTGGAACTTGTTGATGTCTATCGGGATTCAATGGAAATTCTCGCTTATGAGGAAACATTGGGTGAGAAGGGGGATTGTTTCCAGAAAATCTTGTGCAGAAAGCCCTTAGATGGAAAAAATCTGCCGGTTTCTCTGTATAACTATGAAACCCAACCGAAAATCTAAAAAATTAATATTCGGTTGTTTAAAATCTATTGAACACACTAATCTCTAATTAACCTAGGAAGACAACGATGATTACAGGCAGTATTGTTGCTTTGGTCACGCCGATGTTTGAAGACGGCTCCATCGATTACGATTCATATAGAAATCTTATTGAAATGCATATTGCAGCCGGAACCGATGCTATTGTTGCAGTCGGAACAACCGGAGAGAGTCCGACCGTTGACTTTGATGAACATAATGAACTGATCCGTGTTGCAGTAGAAGCTGCCGCAGGAAGGATTCCTATCATTGCAGGAACGGGTTCTAATTCAACCAGAGAAGCTATCATTTTGACTGAGTACGCACGCTCTGTCGGTGCCGTTGCCAGCCTTCAGGTTACACCTTATTACAACAAACCGACTCAGGAAGGTTTGTACCGTCATTTCAAAACAATCGCTGAAGCAGTTGATCTCCCGATGATTCTTTACAACGTACCCGGAAGAACAGTTGCCGATTTGAAGAATGACACCGTTCTTCGCCTTGTACAGATCCCCGGTATCGTCGGATTGAAAGATGCTACCGGTGATTTGGCCAGAGCTTCTGATTTATTAAGCCGTCTGCCTAAAGATCTTGACTTCGCAATTTATAGCGGAAATGATGATTCCGCCCTGGCCTTGATGTTAATGGGTGGTTCGGGCGTTATTTCTGTAACGGCTAACGTAGCACCTTCTCTCATGGCTCAAATGTGTGAAAAAGCTTTGGCCAATGACGTGGTAGGAGCCCGTGCAATTAATGACAAATTGATGCCTCTTCACAAGCAGCTCTTCTGTGAGCCGAATCCGGTTGCTCCGAAGTGGGCTTTGCAGAGAATGGGCCTGATTCCGGGTGGAATCAGACTGCCTCTGGTTGCTCTTGCTCCGGATAAGCGCGAACAGGTCGAGTTGGCACTTCAGATTGGCGGATGCATTTAACGAAGTAACAAAATGATTGCAGTATGGATTAAAATCCATACTGCTTAAAAATATGATTAACCCCTTACTAAGGGGATTTGGAGTTTTATAAATGGGTCATTTTCCCGTCCGTACAGCATTGGTCGTAGCATTGGGTGTGTCTTTATCCGGATGCTCATATCTCGGTTCTAAGTTTACCGATGAAAAAATCCAATACGAAACTACCAGTACAAGAGCACCGTTAGAAGTTCCTCCGGATCTTTCCCAGCTTCCGACCGACGACAGATTTGTGGTCCCGGGAAAAACTCAGGTAGTAACGGCTACCCAGATTGCTGAGGTTGAAGAAGCAAAAAGAGCCAGTAGCGGAGCACAGACAGAAGTCGGAACCGCTCCGGTCCTTCCTTCGACAGTGGTTGCTAAGATCGTAAAAGACGGCAACGAACGTTACATTCAGGTCAATATGCCACCGGCTCAGGTATGGACAGCCGTCCTTGACTTTTGGCCTTCTGTCGGTCTTCAGGTTGAAAGAGAAGATCCCAAAGCCGGTATCATGGAAACTAACTGGGCTGAAAACAAAGCCAATCTTCCTCAGGATATCATCCGTGCAACACTCGGTAAGATTCTTGATAGCGTTTATTCAACCGGTGAAAGAGACAGATATCGTACCCGCCTTGAAAGAAACATGAATGGTGGTACAGATATCTATGTGACAAACCGCCGCATGATAGAAGTCTATACCAATGAACGAGACGGACAGACTGCTTGGCAGCCCGGAGAGCCGGACAAAGAACTCGAAGCAGAAATGCTTACCCGCCTTTCTTTAAGACTTGAAAACGAATTCAATCCGAAACAAAAGACCAGAGAAGAAATCGACACAACAGCCTTGAAACCGGTTGTTCCTGAATACGTTAGCCACGAAGTTAAGGATGCAGACGGTAAAACCCAGGCTTTGATTGTTGATGAACCGTTCGATCGTGCATGGCGTCGTGTCGGCGTTGGTCTTGACCGTGTCGGCTTTAACATCGAGGACCGTGATAGAAGCGCAGGAACATACTTTATCCGTTACCTTGATCCGGATTACGAAGTTAAGAAGCAAAACGATGAAGGTCTCTTTACCCGCTGGTTCGGTAAAGAAAAAGCCGTTGAAGCTCCTCTCTATAAGATCGTTCTTGAAAACGATGGAGAAGGAAAAACAAAAGTCACGGCTGCTCCTGAAAGCGAGCTGACTGACCCTCTCAGCACAGCTGCCAGAATCCTGAACTTGTTACAGGAACAGATTCGTTAAGTTTCTTTTAGGTCATGTGAACCTCCCGGTCTCGGCTTTGGGAGGTTTTCTTTTTATGAAAGTGTATGCCCGATGAAGGTAAGAACTCAAAAATCTTGCCGTGCCAAGTGAATATCATTAACAGATTAAAAAGAACCGATTAAAGGTGCAAAAGTGGAAGCAGATAAAAAGAAAGTCCCGGTTGTTGAAAAAGATACTGTTGTACGTGTCAATATGAAAGTAACAACCGCCGGTAAAGACTTTGAAGCAGAGTCAGATGAGGACGGAGAATCTATTTTGATTGGTCATAACGATACCTTACCTGCCATTGAAAAAGCGTTAATGGGACATAGAGTCGGCGATAAAATCCATTTGAAGCTTGAACCTGAAGATGCATTTGGAGACTCCGATCCGGACCTGTTGGTTTCGGTACCTTCGAGTTTTTTCGGAGACCATATTGAAGAAGGAATGAAAATTGAGGGTAATCCTCAAGATCCGACCGATGACAGAATTTATACCGTCTTAGGGACTAACGGAGTCGGTGATGTCATACTTGACAGTAATCATCCTCTGGCAGGTGAATCTTTAACGATCGATATCGAAATTCTCGGAATTGAAAAGCCGACAAAAGATGAAATCGAGGAGATGGAAACTCAGGCAAATTCATCTGATTTATTCGAGATCTCCGAAGTTACGAGAAATCAGATTCACTAAACTTTAGTTCTGTTAATCACAGGATGAGAAGAGGAGCTCACGCTCCTCTGAAAATGGTTATTCGCTTTCCTTGGCCTGTTTTTGCAAAGAGCTCAACATTTCCCAGGCCTGACGCGGTGACAACTCGTCCATATCAATTTCCAGCAACGCGTCTTTGAGTTCGTCTTTTTCTTCCTTTTGAGGTTCGTCTTCCGTTACTGACAATGTGTCACCCAAAGGAGTGTCAAAAAACAAATCCAGTTGAGGTTCGCTGTTTTTAGCGGCATTTTCTTCGAGCTGACGCTGCAGACGCTGGGCCGATTTGATGACTGATTTTGGAACACCTGCCAGTTTTGCAACCGAGATACCATAACTTTTGCTGGCCGGCCCTTCCTGGATTTCATGCAGAAAAACCAGTCGGTTGGCTGTTTCAGTCGCGGATACGTGAACATTAAAGACACCCGGAATCCTTTTTTCCAGTTGCGTCAGCTCAAAATAATGCGTCGCAAAAAGTGTCATGCTCTGACGGTTCAAAGCCAAATCCTCCGCAATTGCACCGGCTAGGGATAACCCGTCAAAAGTAGAGGTTCCGCGTCCGACTTCATCCATCAGAACAAGGCTCTGCGCGGTCGCTTGCCGTAGAATTGAAGCTGTTTCCGTCATTTCAACCATGAAAGTTGATAAGCCTTTGGCCAGGTCATCGGATGCTCCGATGCGGGTCAGTATTTTATCGACAGGGCCGAGCACCGCTTCTTCGGCAGGAACGTAGGAACCGCAGTAGGCTAATAAAGTTATTAATGCGACCGAGCGCATGTAGGTTGATTTTCCGCCCATGTTCGGGCCGGTTATCACCATTAGCTTCCGTTGAGGATTTAACAGGCAGTCATTTGGAACATAGTTGTCGATTGATTTTTCAACAACCGGATGACGTCCGCCGGTTATCTGAAGTTCCGGATATTGTGTAAATCTCGGTTTGACCCAACGGCAAAGATCAGCGTGCAGGGCCAAAGATAACAGGGTATCGAAGATGCTGACTGCTTTTGCCGAAGAAAGAAGATGCTCAGTAAACGGTTTAATCTTTTCAACAAGCTCCTGATAAAGATCCTGTTGCAGACTCTTCGATTTCTCATCGGCAATAATATGCTTTTCCTGGTATTGTCTTAATTCCGGGGTGGTATACCGCTCTGCATTTTTTAATGTTTGGACTTTTAAATAATCTTCCGGTACACGGGTTAGATTTGATTTGGTAATCTCAATGTAATAGCCGACTTTTCCGTTATATTCAATTCTTAAATTGTTAATTCCGGTTCTTTCTTTTTCCTTTTGTTCATAGGCGAGGATGAATTCTCCGCTGTTATCACGTAAAGCTCTGTATTCATCAAGCTCCGCATTGTAGCCTATAGCAATGACATCTCCGTCTCTTAAAAAGGCCGGAGGATTGTTCACAATTGCTGCTGTCAAAAGACGATGGAGTTCCGGGTCTAAAGGCATCTCAGTGGAAAGTTCCCGGGACAATTCTGTATCCAGGGATTCAAAATGATCGGATAAAAGCTTTAAAGAGGGCAGCGCGTCTCGTAACGAAGCTAAATCTTTAGGACGGACTCTATCAAGAGCAATCCTTGTTGCGATTCTTTCAAAGTCGGGAACGCCTTTGAGAATGTTCTGTAATTCCTCAAACTGGTAAGTTTTTTCCAGAAGAGTTTCGATTGTATCCGCTCTTTTGATAGCTTCGGTACTATTTCTCAAAGGAGAGTTGAGCCAGGAAGAAAGTCTTCGGCTTCCCATGGCCGTTCTGCAATGATCCAAAACACCGACAAGCGTGTTTCTCTGATCGCCTCTTAATGACTGAGTAATTTCAAGATTCTTTCTCGTAGCAGCATCTAATCCAAGGGTCTCCTCATTTTTTTCGATAATAATATGGTTGATGTGAGAGAGCTCAGTCCCCTGAGTTTGGAGAGCATATTCGATGATGGTTCCCGCCGCGGTAATCATTAAATCCTGACCTTCAAGACCAAATGCTTCCAAAGTTCCTGTTTTAAATTGCTCAAGGAGAGTTTTTTCTGACCGGATACGGTCAAAATGCCAGTCCGGCAGAACATTGACACTGCCGGAAGCAATGATTCGGTTTGCCTCATCCCGGAAGCGTTCGGGAACCAGAAGTTCGGACGGTGAAATTCTGGCAATTTCATTGATGAGGTCAGCACCGGAGACTTCCATCACCTTAAATAATCCGGACGATAAAATGAGCCATGAAAGCGCGACTTTTTCTCCTTTCTTTGATGGATTAATGGCCATCAGGATACTTTCGCTTCTTTCTCCCAATAGATTCTCGTCAGTTAGCGTACCGGGCGTGATGATACGGGTTAGTCTCCTTTCCATCGGGCCTTTGCCGGGGACGCCGATTTGTTCACAAATGCCGACGCTTACACCTTGGTTGACCAAACGGACAAGGTACTGATCTAAAGTCATGAAAGGAACACCTGCCATAGGAATCCTGTCCCCGTCACCATTGGCTGAACGGGAGGTCAACGTGAGACCTAGCAAGCGGTGGATTCTTTCTGCATCATCGTAGAATGTTTCGTAGAAATCACCGATTCTATATAGAAGCAATAGATGAGGGTGCTTTTTTTTGATAATCAGAAATTGACGCATGGTTGGCGTATTCTTTGCCAGGAAAACAGGATCGTTTTCGTCAAAGTCCAGATAATTGTTGGCCATGCGTCTACCTTTCAGTTATATCTTCTTGTTTTATCAGAATGCGATTATTTTAGCGGATCAGTGTTTAACTCAGACCAAAAAAACGACGGACGATAGAGTGTCGTCCGTGTTCCAGGTATTCAGTTAGGATTGAAAAAATTTTTAAAAATTAGTCTTTTTTCAAATTTTTCTGAATATTGTTAATTAGAGCCGGGAAGATTCCCGGAGTCGCAGCAACGATTTCGTTTCTACTTAAGAAAGCGCTGTTACCCTCAAAGTCTGTGACCAGAGCGCCGGCTTCTTGTGCAATCAGGCTACCGGCGGCAATATCCCATGGCTTGATGCCTTTTTCAAAGAAGCCGTCGTAGCGTCCGCAGGCCAGCCAGCAAAGATCCAACGCAGCTGATCCCGGCCTTCTCAAACCACAGGTTGATTCCATCATGGTCTTAAGAATATTCATGTATGAACCGTAGTCATCGTCAGAACGGAAGGGGAATCCGGTACCAATTAAGGAGTTTCTGAGAATTGTGGCTTTAGAAACACGGATTCTTGCACCGTCCAGAAATGCACCTTTGCCTCTGAAAGCTGTAAAGAGCTGGTTACGGCATGGGTCATAAACAACACCGAGAATGATATTTTTTCCTTTTCGGCAGGCAATTGACACGGCAAACTGATCAATCCCGTGAATAAAATTGGTGGTTCCGTCCAGAGGATCGATAATCCATTCATATTCACTGTCGTTGGCGCCCGAATTTCCGGATTCTTCTCCGAGGAATTTGTGATCAGGAAAGGCTTTCTTCAAAATATCCAGAATAACAGTTTCGCACTCTTTGTCGACTTGGGTTACAAAATCACCGGCAGCTTTGGAAGAAATACTTAATTCTTCTTTCCGGAAATTGCGGTTTTGGATGCGGCCTGCTTCTATCGCGGCTCTAACTGCCATGTTAAGCATTCCGTCATTGATAGAGTCGCGGACGGTAGATTGGCGTGGAGCACGTTTGTTAGTATCTTTGGACGCTGTATCTGCCTTTTTTGCTCCACGGGGTGCTCTTTTTTTGGTTTCTTTTGGTTCCTGTTCAGTTTTTTCGGGCTTGTCTATTGCCATTTTCTTTTCAACCTTCTGAATATTTGAATAAAGCTTTCTATTTAAAGCTATAAATAAATTAATATTGTCGGATTCTAAACTATCGGAGGAGCCATATGGCTTTTGTTCCCCAAGGTGAACGTGTCAGATTTGTTCTGGTTGAACCAAGCCACGCCGGCAATATCGGTGCAAGTGCCCGTGCTATTAATACAATGGGCTTTTCCCGTTTATACGTCGTCAATCCCAGAGATAAATCTTATAAAGAGGATCCCGATGCTATTGCTTTATGCACCCGTTCGGTTGACATTCTTAACACCTCTGTGATGGTACCTACTCTTGAGGAGGCTTTAAAAGGGGTAAGGATCGCTTACGCGTTATCAGGTTATGACAGAGAGTATGGTCCGCCGATGATGAATTTGACCTCTTCCTGTGAAGAAGTCAAAGAACTGCTGAACAAAGATGATTCAAGCGAAGTCGCTTTTGTTTTTGGTACGGAAAGAAGCGGTCTGACCAATAAGCAGATTTGCCTTTGCCAGAGATGTGTGGGCATTCCGGCCAATCCCGCGTGTGATTCTTTGAACTTGGCTCAGGCAGTCCAGGTCACAGCTTATCAGGCCCAAATGACAATTCGTGGAACTTCGTTAAGTAATGAAAGCCATCGTTTTAAAGAGGAACTGCCGGCTCCGGCTTTAGCCGTTGATAAATTGCTCGAACATCTAAAACAGGCTCTGGTCTCATGCGGCGCTTTAGATGAAGTAAAACCAAAATATATGATGGAAAGGTTCAGGAAACTTTTTCTCAGAGCAGTTCTCAGTCAATCAGAAGTCGATATGCTCAGAGGAATCTGTGCTGCAGTGATTTGCTCAAAAGAAGAGCGGAAAGGTTCTAAAAAAGCTTCAAAAGAAATCTAAAATCAAGAAGAGTTTTAAAGGAATATCCATGTTAGCGAGCATAAAAGAAGATATCAACAGTATTTATGAAAGAGACCCGGCAGCACGTTCCCGTTGGGAGGTCCTTCTATGTTATTCGGGGTTGCATGCGGTCATAATTCATCGCTTGGCAAATAAACTCTGGCATGCGGACTGGAAGGTAAGCGCCAGATGGCTCTCCCAGTTGGGCCGTTTCCTGACCGGCATCGAAATACACCCGGCCGCAAAAATTGGTAAAAGAGTTCTAATCGATCACGGTATGGGCGTTGTTATCGGTGAGACGGCTGAAGTTGGTGATGACTGCACCATCTATCACGGCGTAACCTTAGGCGGAACTTCCTTGGCTGAAGGAACCAAACGGCATCCGACCATCGGCCGCAATTGCATTATCGGGGCAGGAGCTAAAGTTCTCGGAGCCTTTACAGTCGGTGATAACTGCCGTATCGGAAGTAATGCTGTCGTAATTAAGCCCTTGCCGCCGGACTCCACCGCAGTCGGTAATCCGGCCCGTATCGTTAAGAAAAAAGAAGAGAAAGTTGAAGAGGCTAAGAAAGAAGAGCAGGCTATCCGTGATCCTAAAAAGCATGTAAAACTGGCGGCCTACGGTATCGTTGCAAATGAAGAAGACCCTTATGCAGAAAAACTCCGGCAGATGGAACAAAAGATCGAGCAACAAAATCAAAAAATCGAAGAATTGCTCAGGAATCAGAAACAATAGAACATCGAATTAAATGAAGAAGCTCCGAAAATTTCGGAGCTTCTTTACATTAGACCTTGTTCTGCGGTGTCGTATAAAGTTCTTCGACTTCGTTTTTGTACTTCTCTAGAATTTTCTTTCGTCTTAGCTTCATGGTAACGGTTAAAAGTCCATTATCAACCGTCCAGTGCTCGCGTAGCAGGGTAACGTTCCTTGGAACCCCGTACTGTGGAAAACTTGAAGCAGATTTTTTAATTCTTCGGATAGCAGCAAGTCTGACATCCCTTCGTTGTAATGATTCGGGATTATTGGGATCTACGTTCATAGACTTAGCAAATCTTTCCCATTCCGCATCATTGACTACGGCTAAGGCCGTAATAAAGGGTTTGCCTTCCCCGATACATAAAACCTGTTCAAAAAGAGGATCAGCTTGTATTGCCAATTCCAAATCGGTCGGAGGGATTTTCTCACCGGTGGAGGTGACGATGATTTCTTTGATACGGCCGTTGATACGGATTCTTCCTTGCTCTGAAATATCAGCCTGATCTCCTGTCTTAAGCCAGCCGTCTTCTGTAAAAGATTCTTTGGTCGCTTCCGGCAGTTTCCAATAACCCTTCATCACCGAAGGAGCTTTAATTTGAAGTTCGCCGTCGTCGCCGATTCTCACCCGGACATTGCTAAGAGGATTACCGACAGTAAGTGGATTATTGTTGCCTTTTTTCCCAACACAGATAACCGGAGAGGTCTCAGTCAACCCATACCCCTGTCTTAAAGGAAAGCCTAACCCGCAGTAAAACCTTCCGAGAGCGTTGTTTAGAGCTGCTCCGCCGGCAATCGCCAGTTTAACCCGGCCACCGAAGGCGGCTTTTAAAGGTTCTGCAAAGTTCTTTTGCAGAATCGGCCATAAAAGATTGTCCATCCAACTGACGGATGAAGAAGGGACCGCTAAATTGTTTTCACGACAGAATTTTCTCCATCCCACATCGATAGCGTGTTCGGCAAAAGCTTTCGTGAAATTACCTTTCGACTGTATCTTGTTCTTGATTTTGTTATGGAACTGCTCATAGACGCGCGGAACAGAGATGAAGATCGTCGGACGTACTTGCTGTAAGTCTTCAGCTAGTTTTAGCACACCTCTGGAAAATGTTACTTTTGCTCCCTTGTACAAGCCAAGATAGTATGTAACGGTACGTTCAAACGTGTGGGAAAAAGGCAGGAAAGATAAATAAATATCTTCACTTTCTACCGGTATAGAGTCTGAAGAGCCAAGAACATTGGAAACAATGTTCTTATGGGTAAGCATGACGCCTTTTGGATTGCCGGTGGTACCGGATGTATAAACGATCGCCGCTAAATCTTCTTCATCTATCCTGACATCTCGTACTGTCTCGTTTTTTCCTTTTTCAAGCCAGTCTTTTAAAGTGGAAACAGGAACCGGGGAGTTTTCGGTATTTTCGAGATTGTCTTCACTAAAAACGATAACCTCCTTAAGATGAGGAAAGTCTTTGCAGACACTGACTATTGCATTCCAGCGTAAAGCTTTCGGGACAATCAGAAGACCGGCTTCGGAGTTATTGATGATGTATGAGCTCGAAGATGGCGTATCCACAGCGTGCAAAGGAACAGGAATCAAACCGTTAGCAAGAATAGCCTGGTCAGCAGCTGCCGCATTAATAGAATTTGGAAGAAGAACGGCAACCCTGTCTCCCTTTGTTAATCCGGATTTCTGCAAGGCTGCCCGGATGTGATTTACCTTATCAGTAAATTGTTTCCAGGACACAGATATCCATTGACCGGAAATCGGATCCCATTCTCCGTACGCATCTTTGTCAGGATAATTTTTGAGAGTATTTCTTAAAAAATCAGGAATAATATTTGGTGTGTTATCTGGGATAGAGGTGGTCATCTCAATTGTCCTTCAATCCTGCTGTTTATTTAAAAGTCCTTCATTTGCTATAACTGCACGTATGAAAGAAATTGGTTTATTTTTTACCAAAATCCGCATACATTTCTTCAATTTCATTCTCAAAGTTTTTAAGAAGAACACGGCGTTTAATCTTTAAAGTCGGAGTAATGCTTCCGTTTTCAATCGTCCAAGGTTCCAAAGTGGCGAATACTGCTCGCGGAATACCATATTGAGGAGCTCCTTTAGCAGCCATTTTTATTCTTCTTAGCAATGCCTGGATAACAGGTTTTTGTGTTAGAGATTCTCTATTTTTAGGATCGACCCCGAGACTGACGGCCAAACGTTCCCATTCATCTTTGTCCAATACTGCCAACGCCGAAATGAAAGGTCTGTTTTCTCCAACCAGCATAACTTGAGAGAAAAGAGGATCGGTTTCAATCAATTGTTCGATATCAACCGGAGGAACTTTTTCTCCGTTGGAAGTAACGATAATTTCTTTGATCCGGCCTTTAATCCGCAGGAAACGGTTGGGTAGTAAATCTGCCTGATCTCCTGTAAAAAGCCAGCCGTCTTCTGTAATAGTCTTAGTAGTTTCTTCAGGACGGTTCCAGTAACCTCTCATAATTTGAGGGCCGCGAACCATCAGTTCGTCCTTATCACCTAACTTGGCCTGGATTCCGGGAAGTATCTGTCCGACTGTAAATGGATCGTTGTTAGAGATCTTGTTGACGGAAATGATTGGAGAGGTTTCTGTCATTCCGTATCCCTGATAAATTGGAATGCCAAGTCCGATAAATGTTCTTGAAACATCCGGGTTTAAAGCAGCTCCGCCTGAAACAGCAACACGGACGGCACCTCCGAATTGTTCTTTGACCGTTGAACGTACGAATTTTTCGTAAATCGGATCAAGTAACTTATCCAGTAGTGTCGGTGTCTCTCCCAGATGATTTTCATAGCTGAATTTTCTCCAGCCTGCATCAATAGCGCCCTGGAAAATCTTTTTGGCTAACGGAGACTTTTTCTTGAGCCTTTCCTGGATTTTTGCATTGACTTTTTCGTATACGCGGGGAACTGACATCAAAATAGAGGGCTTTGTTGTCTTCAGATCGTCCAGCAGGCGCGTTATCCCTCGGCTAAAGTAGACATGGTTGCCCATTCCTAATCCGATGTAGTAAGTTGTTGTCCTTTCGAAAGTATGACTTAAAGGAAGGAAAGACAGCCATCTGTCACCAGGTTCAGGTGCAATGTTGTACAAGAGACTGGAGATATCACTCATGATATTTTCGTGAGTGAGCATAACACCCTTTGGTTTACCGGTGGTACCTGAGGTATAAACCAGAGCAGCCAAATCGGACTGAGCCGGCATCGGAGGTAAGGAGGCGACATCACATCCTTGTTCGAGCCAGTTCTGAAGATTCAGAGCCTTTATCTTCCCGTCATTTTCATCAGTATCATTTACAAAGACAACCGTTTCTAATTCGGGCAGACCGTCAGGCTCTGCGGCTTTTTCAATGGCATGCCAACGTGCGTGATTTAGTGTGACCAAGAATTTGGAGCCGGAGTCCTTCAAAATAAAAGCGCAGTTATCAGGAGTATCAATAATATGAAGAGGAACCGGTACCAACCCAATCAAAAGAGCTCCCATATCAAAACAGACAGCATCAATGCAGTTTGGTAAAAGCATGGCAACCCGGTCGCCTTTTTTTAAGCTGCTTTTTACAAATGCTTTGGCCCAGGCTTCGCATCTGTCATAAAGTTCTTTAAACGTTAATGTGATCCATCTTTGCTGAGCATTGTCATACTCAGAAACTGCCGGGATATCCGGCCTGGGCTTTAAATGGTGTGTAATAAGTTCCGGAAGCACAAAGAGCGAGCGTATTTCGTTGGCTCTTGTTTCATAATTTTCTATCATATAAAACCCAAGTAGATCACAGTTCGAATGTATAACCAAATACTTCGGCCTTTTTATAAGTCAACCGAAGAGATCGTGTTAGTTTAAATGAAAACTATTTGGGTTCTTGAAGTCAACGTTTAAGGCTAAACGTTAGGAAAGATTTTTACAAAATAGAGCAGTTGCCACCAACGTGGAGGAAGCTTCTATTGGGGCGTCTTTCTTGAATGACTCGGCCGGCTTAACGCAAAAATTAAGTTTCTGTGCTTCCACAAACTTCAAAACTGCAGTCAGACAACTTACATCATTGGTTTTGGCCTTTTGTTGCATGAGATTAAGCATCGTCAGACTTTCATCATGAAAGTTAGGATAGTCTGTAAAGTGGAAGTCAACGAGATCTTCAACGGTTAGTTGTCCGTTATCAGCGGTGACGTATCTGAAAAGTACGGCAAATGTTTCATCCGAAGAATAATCTTTTAATTCGAACTTGACGGTGAAATCAAGAATATCTTCAGAAAGATTGTCCATTGCTGAATCATCTTCACTGAGATCGTCAAAGCTGAGACTTCCCGGCTTGACAGATGTCACGACAAGACGGCTCTGTTTAACTCTTTCCCATAAAGCCACGCAGTCGTATTTTTTCATTCGGTAGCTCTGGGCTTTGATTCTAAACATTGCTTCACCATCTTCATCATGGCCAAAATCAGCGGTATAACAGTTGATTAAGTCATCGGCATGGGATAAAGCAGCTTCAAATGAAAAAACGGCTCCCGCATCAGCCAAAAATGAAAGATTCTTCTCAAGACGGCGGGACTCATAGCCTTTACGGTCGAGTTTTACCTGTTCAAATGCATATTGGCCTGCCAGTTGACTTGAAGAGAAGACATGGCCTGAAATGTCTGTGTAAGTGGCATTGGCATTGATGAATTCGGTCACAAATTCCAATGAATTGCTTCCGTAGATGGCAAGACAAATAGGAACTATGTTTTTTGTATGACCGTGGAATCTCATTTTCTTAAATCTTTCTATGTTTCTCATTCAAAGGAGGACAATTCTACATCCTGATAAAAAAGTGGGATGTAACCGGCATTAGAAAATTCTCGAGAAAATTAAAAAAGATTCGTGTTCAAAAAAAATCAGTAATAAATTAAATAGGGTCAGATAAATATAAAAAATAAAAAATGAAAATGTAAAAAATAGGAAAATTAGTAAAAGTTAATTGCTGAAAGATATTAAATTAAAAACCTTATTACTTTTAGCCTTTGATTTATTAGGGAAATTTTCTATATGCAAACTTGCTATCAAACTAAATTTTAGTGTATTCTGACTTTACTGAAAATTTTGCGTCGCTCCTCAAATACAACGCATGGGAAATGACCGGTTGGTCCCGGAAGATGTTCCCCAGTAAAACGAAAAAAAAGTTGCTGTTTATTTTGCAGCAGCTTTTTTTTTAACTACCTTAAGATTCTTTACTATGCTTAGCAGCTGGAGCCTCTCTTAAAGACTAAATTTAATAGTAAGCAAAGAAAATTGGCTTAACAAAAACTAGTGATTTCTCTAAATAGGTTATAGTGAAATTTAATTCATGAATGAAACATGAGATTTATTGACTCTGTCCCCAATTTAATATTAAAAGATAATAAGTTGTTAAAATATTACTAATAATAAATCATTTATAGTTATTATCGGTTATTGCTTTTTTCTATGAATTGAGTTTTCATAACAAAGAAGGGAAAGTGGTTTCCTTATATCCTTTTGTTTTTCTATGTCATGAGGATTGAAAACAGCTGTTGTCGTCGAAATAAAAGAATGCTATAGATAATGAAATAGTTTTTATTGTAGTTCCCAATTCGGGTTTTTACCTAAATGAGTAGAGTTTGGCTAAAACAACTACATTTTGTGGTTGAAAAATTTTTATCTGATTCTAGAGATATCCGATAGTTAGACAACATTAATTGTCAAAATTTCCTTTAGATTTCGAGTTCTCAATTTTCAACAACAATTACTAAAAAACCACTATATATAGTTATAGGATTGAAATTCTGTTCAACCCCTTGTATTTTTTTTATTTCACTTTGGCACTGAAATGTGATAACTTTAGGGACCGTTTTTAACATAGGAACCTCTTCGCATAGAGAATGGAGGGTTCTTGTAAATTGTGGAGAGATGAATGTTTTCTAATATGGCTTTGCCTAAGTACGTCATTAAGCGTGACGGAACCGTTAAAGATTTTGATATCACAAAAATAGCAAAAGCGTTAGCAAAGGCGGGTAAGGCCACCGGTGAATTTGATGAAGCAACCGCCAACCGCATCACTAATATTGAAGTTATCCGGAGCTTAAATAAACAGTCGCTGACAACCCCGACAATCGAACAGATTCAAGATGCAGTTGAAAATGCTTTGTTTGATACCGGCTACAGAAAGACATTACGTGCTTATATCGTTTATAGAGAACAGCGCTCAAAGATGCGTGATGCTCGTAAGAGCCTTGTTGACGTTGAAAGTTCTATGAACGAATACCTCCTTCAACAGGACTGGCGTGTCAATGCCAATGCAAATCAGGGCTACTCTCTCGGCGGCCTTATTCTTAACGTTTCGGGTAAAGTGGTCGCAAACTACTGGCTCAACTTTGTTTATCCGCCCGAAGTAGGCCGTGCTCACAGAGATGCTGATATTCATATCCATGATTTGGATATGCTTTCCGGTTATTGTGCCGGTTGGTCTTTGAGAAGACTTTTAAATGAAGGTCTAAATGGAGTTCCTGGCAAAGTAGAAGCCGATCCTCCCAAACACTTGAGCAGCGCTATCGGCCAAATTGTTAATTTCCTTGGAACAATGCAGAATGAATGGGCAGGAGCACAGGCTTTCAGCTCTTTTGATACCTATCTTGCACCCTATATCCGCATTGATAATTTGTCCTACCCGGAGGTTAGACAATGTATTCAGGAATTAATCTATAACCTTAATGTTCCTAGCCGTTGGGGCACACAGACACCATTTACCAATCTTACATTTGATTGGACATGTCCGGAAGATTTGAAGACTCAGGTTCCGGTAATTGCCGGTGAGGAAATGGATTTCACATACGGAGATCTCCAGGAAGAGATGGCAATGATCAATCGGGCTTATATTGAAGTGATGCTCGAAGGAGATGCTAAAGGCCGTGTCTTTACTTTTCCGATCCCGACGTACAACGTCACACCTGATTTTGATTGGACCAGCGACAATTCCAAGTTACTCTTTAGCATGACTGCTCGTTATGGCTTACCGTATTTCCAGAATTTTATTAATTCTGAATTGAAGCCGAATATGATTCGTTCAATGTGCTGCCGCTTGCAGTTGGATTTAAGAGAGTTACTCAAGAGAGGAAACGGCTTGTTTGGTTCTGCCGAGCAAACAGGTTCTTTGGGTGTAGTTACCATCAACTGTGCCCGTTTGGGATATGTTTTTGCTCAGGATGAAGAAGGTCTGTTCAGAAGAATTGAACAACTTCTTGATATTGCTAAAACCAGTCTTGAGCTTAAACGCAAAGTAATCCAGAGACACATGGATCAGGGACTTTTCCCATATACCAAGCGTTATCTGGGAACCTTGCGCAACCACTTCTCAACTGTCGGAGTTAACGGCTTAAATGAAATGATCCGTAATTTCACACAGGATAAGGAAGATATTACGACGCCGGCCGGCCATGAATTTGCCGCCAAAGTACTAGATTTTATCCGCGAGAAACTGGTTGTTTTCCAGGAAGAAACCGGTCACATGTATAACTTGGAAGCCACACCGGCCGAGGGAACAACGTACCGCTTCGCTAAAGAAGATAAGAAACGGTTCCCGAAAATTCTGCAGGCAGGTACTCCGGAACATCCTTACTACACCAATAGCTCACAGCTTCCCGTTAATTACACGGATGATCCGTTCGAAGCGCTTGAAATGCAGGAAGATTTACAGAAGAAATACACCGGTGGAACTGTACTGCATCTATACATGAATGAGGCGATTTCCAGTTCTGAACGTTGCGCTGATATCGTCAGACGTGCATTGACGCAGTTCCGCTTACCGTATATCACTATTACACCGACATTCTCAGTTTGTCCGAAACACGGTTACATTCCGGGAAATCATGAGTTCTGTCCGAAGTGCGATGCAGAATTGATTGCTAAGAAGAAACTTGAGATGTCTTCTGCTACAGAAAATTTTAATGTTTAAAAAAGGAGATTCAGATGGAAAAATTAGATCAGGAAATCACTTTGAAAGATGAAGAACGTACAAAATGCGAAGTTTGGACAAGAGTGATGGGTTATCACCGTCCGACATCTTCTTTCAATATCGGTAAAAAAGGCGAATTCGAAGAAAGAAAATATTTCAAAGAATCCAAATGCGGTTGCTCTAAGTAATTTTTAAACCTGTAAAGTCCTCCGAATCATCTCTCGGAGGATTTTTTGCTGTTTATAAAGATTTCTATCCATGAAGACAATCATCATTAATGACGAAAAAGCAATACATAAACCTGCGAGTGAATTAAGAATTGCCGGTTTGACCAGATTTACAACCATTGATTTTCCGGATTGCTTGTCTGCGGTTGTCTTTCTCAAAGGTTGTCCTTGGAGATGCACCTATTGCCAGAACCCGGAGTTACAAACGCGGGAATTCTCAGAAATGGAAGAAAGGGTTTCCTGGGAATATCTTGAAAATTTTCTAAAAAAAAGAAGGGGACTTCTGGATGGCCTTGTTTTCAGCGGTGGAGAGCCTTTTACAGATCCGGCCCTGTATTCCGCAATTAAAGTTGTGGAAGAGCTGGGTTACAAAATTGGTATTCATACCGCCGGAATGTATCCTGAGAAATTAAAAGAGGTCCTTCCTATGGTTGATTGGGTAGGTTTGGATATAAAAGCTCCTTTATCCTCCGAGAACACTTACTGTAAAGTTGTAGGAAAGCCCAATTTCACAAAACGGGTAAGAGCCTCTCTGGATGCACTTCTTCAAACTGATGTATCTTTAGAAGTTCGAACGACTGTCCACCCAGATCTTCTTACAGATGAGGATATTCTTCTCATAGGAAAAGAATTAAAAGAAGCTGGTGTATCTACATTTGCGGTTCAGGTCTATAGACAGCCTCCGGAATCAGATGAAAGTAATTCGCTTCCGAGGGTTGGCTCCGATTACCCTGCTTCCGGAACAATTAGTCAATTACATGATATGTTTGAGACATTTACTCTCAGAAGAAGTTAACAAATTAAGGATATCAATGCAATTTAATAAATTTTTAGCCGCCGCTGTCTCTTCACTGCTTATTCTCGGCTCTTCTGTTTCTGCAATGGGTTTCGGAAACACCGACTTCTTCGGAAACTCCAACGGAACGTTTGCCTCACAAAGTTCTGTGGCCTCTGATCAGCATGGAGAAAGAGGATATTCTTACATTGAGGGAAGAGTGACACGGGTTGCTGATGGCGATACGCTGACAATTCGTGATACCAACGGAGATAAAAGAAAAGTCAGATTGTTGGGGATTGATGCACCTGAACTCAAAATGGAGGGAGGGCAGCAAAGCAAACGTCATCTTGAACGGTTACTCAAACAGAATGGACAAAACGTCAAAATTTATTTTCCTGACAGAAAAAAAGCAGATCGCTATGGACGTGTTATTGGAAAAGTAGTTTCAGGAGACGTGGATATTAATTACCAGATGGTCCGGGACGGCCAAGCCTGGTATTACAGAAATTACCAAAAAGATGTAATGCGTAAAGACCGCAGCTTGTATGAGGATGCTATGTCGCAAGCCAGACAGGAAAGGAAAGGGCTGTGGGCTTCTGACAATCCTGAGCAACCTTGGGAGTGGAGAAAAAGTCATCGTAGAAATTAATTATTGCTGAACAAAAAAGCCTGCGTTTCATTCAAGGAAATACGCAGGCTTTTTGCCGGATCTAAATTGCAGTATCACTGTAGGCGTGTCTGGGTCATGAACTCCGGATCTGGCTCAAAACATGATGGGGAAATAACGAGAGAAACTTTAGTGGGATCGCCGCTGACCGGTGAAATGATCACAGGTTCATGAAAAAGTCTTTCCGGATTCTGCTCGATTATTTCGTTGATGGATTCTTCACAATCGTTGGCATCTAAAAGCCATTCTTTATCAAACTCATTGTCAAAAAAAGGATACTGATTCGGACCTGCTTCACGACATGTCATTTCATCAATGACACGGCTTCCCATATATTCAAGAAATGCAACAAGATCTCCGACTTTTTCCGGTTTAATCTTATCCTCTAAGCTCATTCTGGCTGGCATCTTAAGCTTGTAGGGTGTAAAAACTGAGTTTTTTGTGCTTTCTAAGTCAATTGCAATTCTGGTTCTTCTCTGCATACTTGCTACTAATCTACCTTATGACTCTTCTTTGTAATGAATTTTGAAAAGTTTCGATAACCGTTCAAGAATTAGTCTGAACATGCATAATAGTCTAAATTGAATGAGAATAATTTTTCGCGGCCAGCGTTTTGCGAGTGTAACGATGATTAAGACCAAACTTACATGCGATATTTTTTGTGATGTAATAGATAATTATGGAGACGCAGGAGTTTGCTGGCGCTTAGCCCGTGATATTTATCAGACGAGAGGCTGGAACGTCAGGTTGTTCATCAATGACCTGCCCACATTAGGCGCTATAACAGAGGGTCTCAAAACACAATCAAATGAACAAAAGTTAGATGGAATTGCCGTCTTAAAGTGGGAGATGGCAGAAAGAGAGCAACCCGGAGACGTCGTTATTGAAACTTTCGGTTGTCGGTTGCCGGCAGTTTTTGAACAAAAAATTGCTCAGAAAAATACAACGCCAGTCTGGATCAACCTTGAATACTTATCAGCAGAAGATTGGGTGGAAGGTTGCCATACCTTACCTTCGCCTCATCCTCAATACGGATCGAAGAAGTATTATTTTTTCCCAGGAGTAACATCAAAAACCGGTGGACTCATAATTGAAGAAAATTTAAAAAAAGATCGGGAAGTTTTTCTAAAAAGAAAAAAATCATTCCTGAAATCTTTAGGAGCAGATACTTCAATTAACTTTAATCAATTTGTTTTTTGTTATCCCCAAGCGCCACTTGAACTCTTTGTAAAAGCTTTGGCAAAAGATGGAAGAGATATTCAACTTCTTTTGGCCGCCGGACGATCTGCTTCTATGATATCGGCCCTCACAAAGGATATTCCTTTCATTAAAGCAATTCATCTATCGATGTGCAGACAGGAACATTTTGATCGTTTTCTGTGGGTCTCGGACAGCGCAATCATTAGAGGAGAAGACTCTTTTGCCCGTGCTCAGATCGAAGGATGTCCTTTTATTTGGAACATCTATCCACAAACTGAAGAGACACATCTGACGAAATTAAAAGCCTTTAGTTTAAGGCTTAAGGGAATTTATTCTTCTGAAGATTTTGAGCTTTGGCAAAGTATAAATCTTGCATTCAATACAGGTGATACTTCTTTCGTCGATCTGTGGAAGCAATGGAGAAACCGGTTAGGTTCAATGCATTGTTCCTCAATAAAATGGTCAGATAAAATCCACTCGTTAGGTTCTCTTACACAGAATTTGTGCAAATTTATTGAATCCAAGTTAAAATCTTAAGATCTCTTTTAGTTGCAGTAGCAACAGTTTAATTTTAGGTAACATTTTAATATTATGAAAACAGCTCAAGAGTTAAGAGTCGGCAACGTAGTAATGGTCGACAACAATCCAATGGTTGTCCTCAAAGCAGAGTACAGCAAAGGCGGTCGTGGCGCATCTACGGTCAAATTGAAAATGAAGAACCTTCTCAGCAATGCCGGTACAGAAACCGTTTACAGAGCTGACGACCGTTTCGAAGATATCATCCTTGATAAGAAGGAAGTTTCCTACTCTTACTTCGGTGATCCCCACTATGTTTGGATGGACGATGAGTACAACCAGATTGAAGTTGAAGCTGAAGTTATGGAAGACTGCTTGAAGTATCTCGAAGACGGTATGCAGGCTGAAGCTGTTTTCTACAACGGCAGAGCAATTTCTATCGAACTTCCGACAATTTTGGTCCGTGAAGTTGTTTACACTGAACCGGCTGTTAAGGGTGATACTTCCGGCAAAGTTATGAAACCGGCAAAATTATCAACCGGTCACATTGTTCAGGTTCCGGCATTCGTAAACACCGGCGACAAGATCGAAATCGATACTCGTACAGATGAATATCGTAGCCGTGTAATGTAATTAGACTGCATTATCTACGAAAAGGCAGCTTCGGCTGCTTTTTTTGTAGGTATCATTTAAATTTTTATACAGTCTCTAACCCAACGAGAAAAAAATGGAACCATTTGCAGCCGGTTGGCTTTCGATCCTTCCTCCGGTTATAGCTATTGCTCTAGCCTTAATAACAAAGGAAGTATTTTCCTCTTTAATGATTGGTATTCTTTCCGGAGCATATATTTATGCTTACGGAAGTTCTATGGCTGATCCTGCCATTAAAGGTTTGGAAGTAACTTTCAAACTGATGGGTGATAAAGTCGATTTCCAGATTCTTTTGTTTTGTACATTATTGGGAGCGCTTGTTTATGTTCTCGGTATGTCAGGTGGCACCAGAAAATATGGTGAAATTGCAAGAAGAAAAATCAAGTCCAGAGAGTCTTCGGTACTTGCAACCTTCGGATTGAGCTTTCTGATTTTTATTGATGATTACTTTAATTGTCTGACCGTCGGTACCGTAATGCGTCCTCTGACAGATTCTTATCGTGTTTCAAGAGAAAAGCTCGCATACATTATCGACTCGACAGCTGCTCCAATGTGCATCATTGTTCCGATTTCTTCTTGGGCTGCAGCCGTCGGCAGTAGCCTAAAAGCAACCGGACAATTTGAAAGTGATTTTCAGGCTTTTATTTCTTCTATTCCTTTTAACTTTTACGCAATTTTCTGTTTGCTTCTGGTCTGTTATTTGAGCATTACTAACCGCGATTTCGGACCAATGAAGGCAGCAGAAGAAGCGGCTCTTTCAAAGCCTCCTGTAGAAGTTGTGGGCAATGGAGTCAATGGTCCAAAATTTTCTCCAAGTGAGAGGGGAACGGTATGGGATATGATTGTTCCGTTGATTGCTCTGATCGTTTTTGCAGTTTTGGCTTTCCTTTATGACGGCGGTTATTGGGGAGATGATCCGAAATATCATACTGTCGCAGCTGCCTTAGGCAACTGTACTGCCTCCAAAGCCTTAGTACTGGCTTCATTTGGTGCAATTGTTGTAGCAATGTTCATGTATATCCCACGTGGCGTCGTCAAATTCTCTGCTTTCATGGAGGGTTGCGTAGAAGGCATGAAATTGATGCTTCCGGCCAATATAATCTTGGTGCTTGCTTGGACATTATCGGGCGTTTGTCGTGATTTACTTTTAACTCAGACGTTTGTTCAAGGTTTTGTTGCCGGCGGCACAGGATTGGATATCTTTTTACCGGTCGTCATCTTCATTATCGCCGGACTTTTATCATTTTCTACGGGGACAGCCTGGGGAACATTTGGAATTCTTATTCCGATTGCAGTGCCGGTTGCAATTTCAGTCGATCCTTCCTTAACCATCGTTTGTTTGTCTGCAACCTTGGCCGGCTCTGTCTTTGGAGATCACTGCTCACCTATTTCCGATACTACAATTCTTTCCAGTGCCGGAAGCGGGTGTCCTCACATGGCACACGTCTCAACCCAGTTACCGTATGCATGGTTCGTTGCAGCTTGCTGTATTTGCGGATACCTAGCCGCAGGTCTTTCCAAAGGTAGCTGGTTAATTAGTTTCGGAACTACTTTTCTCGTGTTTGCCGGCTTCTTGGCTTTCATGTGGAATAAGAGTTTTAACTTTAAGAAGTTCGAAAAAGAATTGGCAGCAAAAAAAGTGGCATAAAGACAACAGACTCAACCCCAAAATGAGATAGGTGTTAACCAATATAGTAGAAATACCTAAATACTTTTGCTAATATAACACCTGAGAGATTTATATCTCTCTTCTCCTTGGGATTGAGGTTGGTAAGTTTCTAGGACTTGGGCGTTTCGCCCTTCAAAATGTCCGCTTACCGTATTGAAATGGGCACCGGCGGTTTGTTGGTGCCTCTTTTTTTTTTGTGATTTCAACACCATTTAAAATAAGGCGTTTTTTGAAGCAGTAGTTTTTGTTGAAGTATTGATAAGAGGTTCATGTTGACAGAAGTAACAGAAGTAAAGCTCGAAGTGTCGCCGACAAATGCTAATAAAAAATTTGACTCTGCCGAGTTTTTAAAATCTTTACCTCATCTACCGGGGGTGTACCGGTACTTTGACGCGGAAGATAACCTTTTATATGTCGGTAAAGCTAGAGATTTAAAGAGACGTGTGTCAAGTTACTTTCAAAAAACACTGCCGCCGAGAACTCAAATGATGGTTGATCTGATTGCAAGAGCACAGATTACTATTGTCAACAGTGAAGCAGAAGCTTTGATTCTCGAGTCAAACCTCATTAAAACTCAGTCTCCCCGTTTCAATATCCTGTTTCGGGACGACAAATCCTATCCATATCTGAAATTTAGTTCCGGTGACTTTCCGAGGCTTTCTTATTTCAGAGGTGCTCTGGATAAAAAACAAACTTTTTTCGGCCCCTTTCCGAATGCCTCTGCCGCTAAGGAAGCGATGAATGTAATTCAAAAAGTTTTCCAGATCCGGGTTTGCGAAAATTCTGTTTTTAACAATCGCTCAAGACCATGTCTTTTACAGCAGATTAACCGCTGCAGCGGACCTTGTTGTGGTTGTATTTCAAAAGAGGATTATGCTGAATCCATTAGGCTTTCAAAAGAATTCTTAAAGGGAGAAAGTGCTTCAATCAAAAAAGAACTTGAGGCACGAATGAATCAATTCTCAGAAAATCTGGAGTTTGAAAAAGCTGCCGCTGTCAGAGATCAGTTGGCAGCCATAACGAATGTGACACAAATGCAGACAATGTCTGCTACCCCTGACTTCAACGCAGACATTATTTCAGCGGAAATTGCCGGCGGTCAGATATGTGTTAATTTGGCAATGGTTCGTGGAGGACAACATCTGGGAGATAGAGCTATTTTTCCTAAGTTCTCCAAAAACACTGTATTACCTACAACCGATGAAGTTATAGAAGCATTCATAGGACAGCATTATCTCGAAATGGAAGTTCCTCCGTTGGTAATTGCAAGTGTAGAAAATAATGGTGAGGCTATAGGAGAACTTTTGAATTCATTGGCAATACATCATGTCAATTTTGTCAAAAAACCTCAGGGTATCCGTAAAAAGTGGCTTGATTTAGCTGCAATGAACGCCAGAATTTCTCTTGCTCGAAAACTGAGTGAAGAGTCCCATATGTCGTCAAGAATAGAAGCACTGATTGAAGCCTTAGGCCTTCAATTTGAAAAAGAGGAATATGCAAACTTCACGGTCGAATGTTTTGATATTAGTCATACATCCGGTGAGGCGACTCAGGCCTCCTGTGTAGTCTTTGCCAATAATAAAATGGATAGTAGTCAATACAAACGGTTTAATATCCATGACGTCGCAGCCGGGGATGACTATGCAGCAATGAAACAGGTACTCACCAGACGTTACAGCCGGGTAGCCAGAGGCGAAGCAAAAATGCCGACTATTGTCTTGGTCGACGGCGGAAAAGGCCAGGTTCACATGGCTTGCGAAGTCTTTGATGAACTGGGGCTTGATAAAAATGTGATTGTCGGAGTCGCCAAAGGAGAGGGGAGAAAAGTCGGCCTGGAGGAATTGATTTTTGCTGATCCCGAAAAACAGCCGTTAAAACTTGGTAAAGAATCTGCAGCTCTCATGCTGATAGCCCAGATTCGTGATGAGGCACATCGCTTTGCAATTACAGGAATGAGAGCAAAACGTGCCAAGGCGAGAAATTATTCTAAAATAGAGGATTTGGAAGGAGTGGGGCCAAAGAGAAGACAGAAGCTTTTGGCACACTTCGGAAGTCTTAAAGCTTTATCTAACGCTTCTGTCGAAGACATTGCTGCTGTAGAAGGAATTTCTTCTACATTAGCAGGACATATTTACGCACAACTTCATGGCCAAACAAATTAAAAAATTATCATTTAACCTGCCGATGTGGCTCACTTGGGCAAGAATCGCTTTCATTCCGCTGATCGTCGGAGTGTATATGCTTCCTAATAACATACTTAGCCAGGAAAACCAAAACGTCATTGGTTGTGCCTTATTCATTATTGCTGCCATAACTGATGCTTTGGACGGTTACTTTGCACGCCGTTTTGGTATGGGAACCAAACTTGGAGCTTTCTTGGATCCTGTCGCGGACAAACTCATGGTCAGTGCGGCTTTAATTGTTTTGGTTGCCTTCTCAAGAGTGGATATGCTGGTTGCATTAATCATTATCGGTAGGGAAATTACAGTTACAGCATTAAGAGAATGGATGGCCCAAGTCGGTATGTCCGGAAAAGTTAAAGTTAACTGGTATGGAAAAATTAAAGCCATTGCTCAAATGGTTTCAATTCCGATGCTTCTTTACTATGAACCACTGTTTGGTTTGGATATGAAATTAATCGGAACCGTATTAATCTATATCGCTGCTGTTCTTACCTTATATTCAATGTATGTCTATATGAAGGCAGCTGCACCTTACTTTGAAGAAACACCTAAGCAGTAATTTTACAAATTATTACATCGATTTTATCGGCAAGAGTTGACAGATGAAAAATTGATGCGTACAATCTCAATTCTGCGCTGATGAAAACGACTTGTTTTTAACAGCGGAGTTAACCGAAAGGTTAGCAAAATGTTCTTTAAAAATTTATCGACGAACCGATAAGAGCGGGCACTTAA
>CANTYJ010000095.1 GCA_947854175.1 uncultured Turicimonas sp.
AGGGATTCAAAATCCCTCGCCCAACAAGCGTGAGAGTTCGAGTCTCTCCCCGGGCACCAACAATACGCCAGAAAGTCGAATGGGTCGGTTTTGCCGACTTTTTTATTTCCTGTAAAGCGCAGATTTCTGCAGATTTTGATGCGATAGGATCAAAACAGTATCAGCACCGTAAACGGACTTAATTCAAATCGGCTTGAATCAATTATCTTTAAGCTTCCTCTGTAAATTTAAACAACGATTGTAATGTCCTCTTGTTTAAAGGCAACCTTGCAAAATTGTCAAAAAGGTAACCCCTCCTCACTCAAGAAATTCTGAAGAAAAGCGTTCAAAGACGAGATTATGGATGTAGACAGACATAATTTTGTACCCAAACGCTTTTCAGATTTCAATATTCAATTAGAGGTTAGCATCAGGTTTCTATGCAGAATTATCTTTATTTTCTTTAGGTTTTCCAAGTTTCTGCGTGAAGAAGTCAACAACGGTATTAATAACAATAGGTTGATACCAAGAGATATCGCCGTGTTTTGCTCCTTAGAGAACAATGTACCGTACATCCTGATTCTTTGCTTTCAAGGCATTAAACATTTGAACACTTTGCACTGGGCTGACCAATGTATCTTTACTTCCATGCATCAGGAGATAAGGCGGTTCATTTCCGTCGACATGTCCAATAGGACTAGCTTCAAGTGCTTTTTTAGGATCTGCCTCTATAGAAGCACTCGGGAATGTGTTTAATGCCGGCCCGTTAACAAGAAATGCTTGAGTAACAGCAGGCGATTCATGAACTTTGCTGAGGTTTTCCGGAAATCCCGCACCGATATTTTTCAAATCAGAGATACCATATAAAGAGACGACAGCCTGGACATCAGAAGATTGATTTAGATAATCACCTTTGTCAAACTATTTTCACCGTTAGTCGCACCGGTTATTTGGGATAAATAACCGCTGGCTGAGTCTCCTAAGACGCCGAAACGTTCAAGGTCTATGCCATATTCTTTGGTGTGAGCCCGCAGAAAACGTACAGCAGCTTTAGCATCTTCAAGAAGTGCCGGGAATTTGTTAGGAACAACACGATATTCTGTAGCAGCTACTACGAAACCGGCCTTTGCTAATGACATGCGCATCTCCGTAAACTTTTCGTAATCAGACGTGGTAAAACCGCGCCCCGGAATATATATAACAGCAGGTTTTAATTTGTCATCACGAGGTACCATGACGCTCATTCTCATTCCACGGTTTGAACGGGTACCTTTTATTTGAGAATAAATGATTCCGGACAACGAATCTATCTGTCCGTTTTCAAACTGTGGTGTAAGAACTTCTGCTCCTTCTGTTAGAGCTAAGTTTGAAGCAATAGTGTGCGTTGAAAAAACAGCAAAAGCACCGGTCAGTAAAGTTTTTATAATATTCAAAGTGTTGCTTCCAAAATAGAATATAGCTTTATTATTAAACCATTGATTCCGTCTCAATATTTTTGGCAGATAAGTTTGAAGATTCACTGTTCATCAATAACAATAAAGAGCTATAAACAGTGTAATTCTGTATTTTGGAAGTTGTAGATGGTGCCGGCAAGAGGACTTGAACCTCCGACCTTCGCATTACGAATGCGCTGCTCTACCAACTGAGCTATGCCGGCACTCAAGCAGAAATGAGATTATATCGCATAAAAACGGATTAAAAATTAATGCTCAAACGAGCCGACAACTATAAAAATTGTAACTTTGGCGATTTTGAATTTGGTTAACCTATATCATTACAAAAAAGAGAAAAAAGAGCATGGAACATAAACTTCGGACAATTAATTTATGTTTGCCTGATGAGGCTGAAACAGAGAAATTTGGACATACGGTTGCCAAAGCATTAAAAACCTTTACCAAAGAAATTGATTCTGAGGGTTTCGTTATTCGGTTGGACGGTGATTTAGGAGCCGGCAAAACAACTTTGACCAGGGCTATCTTGAGAGGACTGGGCTATGAAAGAAGAGTAAAGAGCCCGACGTTCGCACTTTTAGAGCAATACAACTTAGATTCTTTTTTATTAAATCATTTCGATTTTTATCGTTTTGAAACACCTGAAGAATTTGATGAGGCAGGTTTCAGGGATAATTACGGCCCCGGTCAAGTCACTATTTCGGAATGGACCCAAAAAGCAGAGCCTTTTGTCCCGGATGCAGATATCCAAATAGTGTTAAGAAACGGATCGAATGATATCTCCAGAGAGGGTGAGATATTGGCTATTTCCAATAAAGGAGAAAGATTTTTGGAAGAGGTGAAAAATGACAGGAGTTAACCGCCGTGATGTTGTTATGGGAACGGCTGGATTCCTAATTTTTTCTTTATTACCGGTCTCGAAAGCACAGGCTGCTCAGTTACTTGATGTAAGAATGTGGCCGGCCCCTGAATACACTCGAATCACGTTGGAACATGATGTTCCGATGAGGTTTAAGTATAGTGTTATCAGAAATGGTAACCCTATCAGAATGGTTGTCGATGTTGAAGGATTAAAACTTACCGATAAACTTAAACAACTGGTGGCAAAGACTCAACCGAATGATCCTTACGTTTCCGGTATTACAGCTTCCCAGCTCAATTCCAAGACGGTGCGTCTTGTGATCTCGTTTAAAACAGAAATCGATCCTCAAGTTTTTTCATTGAAGCCGTTTGGTGAATATAAATACCGGCTGGTATTTGATATATATCCTGCGGTACAGAAGGACCCGATTATGGCTTTGATCCAGAAAGAAGAGTCAGAGCCTGATGCAATTGAAAAACTTTTAGCTCAGGTTGCCGAAGGCCAGCAAAGAATGGAAGAAAACCGTTTGGAGGCCGAGCACGATTCTATCGGAGAGCTGATTGCCGGGATTTCTTCAGGAACGGTTGTTCCGATGAAACCGGAAGACGTAGGTCCCTCAAAACCGGCTCCTAAGGCTCCTGCATCTAAAAAAGATTCCGGAAAACCGGCAACAACTGTGACAAAGAAAAAACCAAGTACTCCGAAAAGAACAGTGCGTGAGCGGGTTTTGGTTGTGATGATTGATCCTGGGCATGGAGGAGAAGATCCGGGTGCGGTCGGAAGACGGTACCGAACGCATGAAAAAACAGTCGTTCTTTCAATTGCAAAGATACTGGCAGCTGAACTAAACCGTACCAGAGGATTCAAAGCATTGCTGACCAGAGACAGGGACTATTTTGTCCCGTTGAACCGCCGGGTTCAAAAGGCAAGAGCAGCAAAAGCCGACTTTTTTGTTTCTATTCATGCAGATGCATGGATTAAAGCATCTGCCAGAGGATCATCAATTTTTGCATTAAATACGCGTGGGCGTGTATCTTCACAAAACCGTTGGTTAGCTAAAAACCAGAACAATGCTGACTTAATCGGGGGCGTTAACGTCACCACGAAAGATAAAAGAATTGCCAAAATTTTGTTGGATATGTCTTTTTCTGCTCAGGTTTCAGACAGTCTGGTGTACGGGAAGAAAATTCTGACGGAGTTATCGAAAATCAATAAACTGCATAAGTCACATGTCGAACAGGCAAATTTTGCAGTTTTAAAGGCTCCTGATATTCCTTCTGTTTTGGTTGAAACTGCGTTTCTATCGAATCCTGAAGAAGAGAGAAAGCTGAGGACAAGGACTTTCCAGAGAAAGTTAGCCTGCGCTATCGGTAACGGTATTCTGAAGAGTTTCGGAAGAACGGGAACCTTGGGCTAAACGATTTATTGGGACATAAATTGGTTTGAATTAAGAGCCAATTGCCAACAAATTGATAGTAGAACAACTGATTTAGTTTAAAATTGTTCAATCGTTTTTCCTTATAAGAGTTGGAGAGAAGCATGGCACTCGTCTCGTTGCGTCAATTATTGGATCACGCAGCTGAAAATAACTATGGAATTCCTGCTTTTAACGTAAATAACCTTGAGCAGGTTCAGGCAATTATGCAAGCGGCTAGTGAAGTCAATGCTCCTGTCATTATGCAGGCTTCAGCAGGAGCCCGTAAATATGCCGGAGAAAAGTTTTTAGAGCATTTAATCAAGGCGGCTATAGAAACATATCCTGAAATTCCTGTATGTATGCACCAGGATCACGGTCAGAGTCCGAGTGTCTGTCAAGGCGCAATTAACCTCGGTTTCTCATCAGTCATGATGGATGGCTCTCTCATGAGTGACGGAAAGACCATTTCGACTTTTGATTACAACGTTAAAGTCACAAAAGAAGTAGTCGACATGGCTCATAAAGTCGGCGTTTCTGTCGAAGGTGAACTTGGCTGTTTAGGTTCCCTTGAAACTATGAAGGGAGACAAAGAAGACGGGCACGGAACTGATGCCACAATGACAAAGGATCAGTTATTGACAGATCCTGAACAGGCCGCAGAGTTTGTTAAAGAAACTCAAGTCGATGCTCTTGCAATTGCAATAGGTACTAGCCACGGTGCCTATAAATTTACAAGAAAGCCAACAGGCGACATTCTCTCTATTCAGAGAGTTAAAGAAATTCACGCCCGCATCCCAAATACTCATTTGGTTATGCATGGTTCATCTTCAGTTCCTCAGGAATATCTTGAAGAAATCCGCAAATACGGCGGCCAATTTAAGACAACTTATGGTGTTCCTGTTGAAGAAATTGTTGAAGCCATTAAATACGGAGTCAGAAAAGTCAATATTGACACTGACATTCGCTTGGCTATGACAGCAGCTATCAGAAGATACTTCACCGAAAATCCGGAAGCCTTTGATCCGAGAGCATATCTGAAAGTAGCAAAACAGGCATCGGTGGAAATGTGCAAATCCCGCTATTTGGCTTTTGGTTGCGAAGGACAAGCCTCTAAGATTAAGCCGTTACCTTTATCTGAAATGGCTAAGCTTTATTCCGAAGGCGTTCTTAAGCAGAAAGTAAACTTCTAATCAAAGAACTATGCAGAAGCAGCCACAAGATGCATCCGAATTAAAAGGTAAGTCCGGAGTGACTCGCCTCATCAATGCTGCCAAGTATTCAAAACAAGGCTTTGTCGCCGGTTGGAAATCAGAAGAAGCATTAAGACAGGAGGTCATCCTCGCCTGTATCATGATTCCTGTTGCGGTGCTTCTACCAATCAGTTACACCGATCGCTTGATGCTGATTGCACCCGTTTTCATTGTTTTGATTGTTGAGGTTCTGAACTCAGCAATTGAAGCCGTGGTAGACAGATTTGGCGGTGAGATTCATCCGCTTTCGGGGAAAGCAAAAGATTTAGGAAGCTTGGCTGTTTTGCTTGCTTTGATTTTATGTGCTGTCGTCTGGGTGACGATACTTTCAGCAAATTTTCTCTTTTAGATTCAGGTAGTAAATAAAGAAAACGGCAACCTCGGTTGCCGTTTTGCCATTAAGAAATATTAAATTTCTTTTGCGAGAACATCAGCAATGCCGATGTAGGTATGAGGAGTTAATTTCTGAAGGCTTTCTTTAGCTTCTGCAGGTATATCTAACTTGGCAACAAACTCGTGCAAGGTTTCAGGAGTAATTCCCTTTCCTCTGGTTAAAGCTTTGAGTTGTTCATAAGGATGTGGAACGCCATATCTTCTCATGACAGTTTGAATCGCTTCTGCAAGGACTTCCCAAGAGTTATCCAAATCGGCAGAAACGGCGGCTTCATTGAGTTGCAGTTTGCCTAAGCCTCTGGTCAAAGCTGAGTAACCGACGACACAATATCCAAAAGCAACACCCATATTTCTCAGAACTGTAGAGTCTGTCAAATCACGTTGCCATCTTGAAATCGGTAATTTTTGAGCTAGGAAGGTTAAAAATGCGTTACCCATTCCCAGATTACCTTCGGAGTTTTCAAAGTCAATTGGATTGACCTTATGAGGCATTGTAGATGAACCGACTTCACCTTCTTTAAGCTGTTGCTTGAAGTAATTCAAAGAGATGTAGCCCCAGATATCTCTGTCTAAATCAATCAAAATAGTATTGGCGCAGACGATGGCATCAAAGAGCTGAGCCATGTAATCATGAGGTTCAATCTGAATGGTGTATTTGTTGTACTCAAGATTGAGACGATTGGTGATTACATCACGTGCAAAGGCAGGCCAGTCCTTGTCAGGGTAGGCAATGTAATGAGCATTGAAATTGCCTACAGCGCCATTCATTTTTGCAAGAATCTGGACTTTTTCAATGTTGTTGATTGCGCGTTCCAAGCGGAATGCAACATTGGCTATCTCTTTACCGACGGTTGTCGGGCTGGCGTGCTGACCATGTGTTCTTGAGAGCATTGAGACATTAGCCCAGTCGTGAGCAAACTTCTTGAGAGTATCTGTAATGGCTTGAAGGTATGAACAGATGACCTGACGACCGGAAGATAGCATCAAAGCGTGAGAAGTGTTATTGATGTCTTCTGAAGTACAGCCAAAATGAACGAATTCGCTTGCTGCTTTTAACTGAGGATCAAATTCCATTTTGTTTTTGATCCAATATTCAACGGCTTTCACGTCATGATTGGTTGTAGCTTCAATTTTCTTAATGGCTTCGCAGTCTTCAAGACTGAAATTGGAAACCAGAGCTCTTAAGTATTGTTTATTGTCTTCTGAAAGTTCTTTTAATTCAGGAAGTCCAAATTCAGAAAGGGCAATCAGCCACTCGATTTCAACTGTGACTCTGGAACGCATCAGAGCAAATTCAGAAAAAATGTCGCGAAGAACTTCAGTTTGTCTTGCGTAACGACCATCAAGGGGAGAGAGAGCTCTCAAAGAGGAAATGTCCATGTCTATTTACCAATAGGTCAACAAAAGATGCCTTATTCTAAACAATGAAGAGACATCTTTCGTTGGCTTTGACAAAATTTCGACTAAAGGACAATCGGTTTATTCGGAAGCGGGTCCTGAACTTCTTTGTTCGGGAAAGGATGAGAAAGCACGCTGGCTAATTCCACAATGGCGTCACAAATGCCTTCCTGGTATTGCTTCTTTTTGAATTTCTCTCCCATGTTGTAGACAATCTCATCGAGTTGCTGCTGTTTAAAAACTCTGGCTGCCGCTCTATCAAGAACAAGCTCAATGGCGTGGTCCGAAAGATTAAGGTAGATCAGAACACCATTATTATCTTCTGTGTCCCAGACGCGGTATTGTGCAAATAGCTGTTCTGCTCTGGTGTGAGCGCTTTCGTTTGCATTGAGAACGTCCATCGGCAGACTTCTTTCGATGATGACTTCAAACTCTGCAGAGGTTGTGCACTCAGCTTCTTCGATAGTTTTGGAGATTACATCCAAGGAAGATTCCGGAAATGAATATTTTACGGGCACTGAAGACAGGGCCCAATGTTTCAAGGTTCTAAGTACACTCATTACCATCCTCCGCTTGCACCGCCACCGGCTGCGTCACCACCGCCACCGGAAGAAGGCCCGCTGTCTGAGCTACCACCGAAGCCCCCACCACCGAAACCTCCTCCAAAGCCGCCGCCAAATCCTCCGAAACCACCAAATCCTGAGTCAGAGCCAAAGCGGCGATTTCTGCGGTTATTCATACGGGCTGTGCGTCTGGCACCTGCTTCAAGGACTTCGGTAGGCACCATTAGACTGGCAAACATGACCAAGGCTCCGATGATAACGCCCGCAATAATAGACTGCATGATAAAAGCGCCCAAGGCACCGACCAGGACTCCGGCCAAAGGAGCTGATTTTTTACCCAGCAACTGTCTTAACATCATGGTCATGACAAAACCGATGAAGATGATTGCAACCCATGGCTCATCCCACAAGGGCTCGCCATTCATTTCCAGCCCCGTGCGTTCAGTCTTGGCTTCCGGAGGAGGCAATCCTTCGCCTTGGATCTGTTTGAAAATAAGATCTAGTCCCTGATTGATGCCCTGATAATAATTATCAGCTTTGAAATTAGGTAAGACAGCTTCCTGCAGAATGCGGTTCGCAGTTACGTCAGGAATTGCTCCTTCAAGAGCACGCATCACATCAATTCTGACCCTGTGATCGTTGAGAGCGACGACAAAGAGGAGGCCGTCACCGACTCCTTTGCGTCCCGGTTTCCACTCAGCTCCTATACGATGAGCAAAGTCCTCAATCGGCTCTCCGTTGGTAGTGGGGACGACAACTACACAAACCTGACTTCCGACTTTTTTCTCAAAATCTGCAAGTTTATTTTCCAGAGCACTACGTTGCTGCGGCGTAAAAAGTCCTGCAGTATCTGTGACATAGTCAAACTTCGGTACAGGAATAAGTTCCTGTGAAAAAGCTGAACTACACCACAGGAAGAATGAGAGCAGTATGGCCAGAACAGAGTAGCCAATACTATTTTTGTTTGCTTGTACCAAAATCGACCACCGGCGGAGTTGTTACAGAAGCCTCATTAGCGACTGTGTATTGAGGTTTTTGTTTGTAACCCAGAATCTTGACCCAGATTAACTGTGGGAACTGTCTAATCCAGGTGTTATAGGTCTGGACTGTTTTGATGTAATTGTTTCTGGCAATTGCGATTCGATTTTCACAGCCTTCAAGCTGAACGCGCAATTCCTGGAAAGCTTTGTTGGACTGCAAAGTCGGATAACGTTCAACAGTGACCAGCAATCTGGAAAGTGCACTTCCGATTTCGCCTTGAGCTTTAGTGAACTTCTCAAAAGCCCCAGGATCGTTAAGTAATTCGGGAGTTGCCTGTATAGAAGTAGCTTTCGCACGGGCGTTGATAACCTCTGTCAAGGTTGATTTTTCGAAATCTGCTTCGCCCTTAACAGAGTTGACGACATTAGGAATTAAATCCGTACGTCTCTGATATTGGTTAATGACCTCACTCCAGGCGGCATTAACAGATTCGTCCATAGACTGGAGTTCATTGTATCCGCATCCTGTCAACAAAGAGCAGGACATTATCAAACTTAAGAAAAGAAGAATTAAGCGTTTCATCTTATTTGAAGCTAAGGTTAATGATTAGTAGTCATTTTAGATAAATACATAGAGACAGTTCATCATCTCTGCCCGTTTTGCCTCTTGATTTTTTCCATAAGAAAATAATTTTGAGATTTGGATGTGAGTCCGATGACTTTATTGCGGTATCCGGAAGTTCGATGTCAAGTGCAGAAAATAGCCGATAATTACCATTGACCGAACACGGGTGCATTCGATGAAAATTATTGATATTAGTAAAAATGTTGACGAGAAGACTCTTGTCTATCCGGGAGACACGCCATTTACGTTAAATTGGCTCACAGAGAGTCCGATTAAAACCTCTGAGATTCTGGTGACGCCTCATGTCGGAACACACATTGACGGACCAATGCATTTTGCTTTTTCAGATAAAGGAATCGGTAGCTACGACTTGCGCTATTTCGTCGGACCTTGCCTGGTTTTAGATGAGCAGACCTGCCTGGATCTAAAAAAGTTAAAAGAAGCATTTGATGTTCATCGTGAACATCATATACAAAAAGTATTATTTAAATTCGACAGTACGGGCGGAATACCATTAGAGACGCTCGGCTATTTACAACTGAAAGGCGTCCATCTGATTGGAACAACTAATAATTCTGTGGATGATGAGAAAAGCCACAGCTTTGAGGTTCACAAGGCAGCCTTGAAAGAACACATTTTTCTATTGGAAAATTTGGTTCTTGACGGTGTTAGCTGCGGAGTCTATCAATTGAGCGCAGTTCCTCTGAAATGGACTAAAGCAGAAGCTTCACCTGTACGGGCCTACCTTCTTGAATTTGAATAACCTAACTCTAAATATTGAGATCGGTGACCTGACAAGCCTCTCCCCAGAGTAAATTCAATACGGCTTTGTTATTTTCAGTCAAGCCTGAGATAAAAAAACTTTCTTTTCCCTCTCCGGAGGAACGAAGAGCGTTATTCTTGGTTAAGCGGTTGCGGACCTCCCGGGCAACGGCAGGACTCGGATCGTAAAGCCGAACATGAGGGCCGAGCTGTTGTCCAATCTGTTTTTTTAAAAAGGGATAATGAGTACAACCAAGAACAACAAAGTCGGCACCTGCCTCTTTAAAGGGAAGTGTGTATTTTTCTACCAAAGATCGAGTCGTCTCCGAGTCCCAATCACCTTTTTCAACACATTCCATTAAGCCGATACATTTAACTGAAATGACTTTTATTTTGTTGTCGGGATTGAATGTCCGGATTAATTTTTCGTAACGGGCACTCTCAATCGTTCTGGAGGTAGCCATTACTCCGACAGTGTCGGAGGCTGTCTCTTTAATGGCCGGTTTTAAAGCCGGTTCTACACCGATGACAGGTAAAGAGATACGGCTCCTTAAGGTATCAATAGCAGCGGCAGTGGCGGTATTGCAGGCAATCACAATGGCTTTTGCCTTATGACTTATCAGAAAGTCACTAATTTTGAGGACTCTATCGGTAATAAATTCAGGAGTTTGTTCTCCATACGGAGCGTGCCGACAATCGCCGATATAGACGAGGTTTTCCTGCGGAAGTACTTTGCGGATAGCCTTCATCACTGACAAACCGCCAAGTCCCGAGTCAAAAATACCGATGATTCCCTCGTTCATAGTTTCTTTCTTTCACTGAGATATTTTGGTAACCAGGAGCTGATGATAACGCTTAGTACCACCAATACACCGCCGCTGGCAGCCATCAGTCCAATTTTTTCGCCGGCAAGCCAGCCGATGATTCCGGCAAACACAGGCTCAAGAGTATAGATAAGAACCGCTTTGGTCGGAGAAATTGTCTTTTGGGCCCAATTAATAACAATCTGGTTAAACGCAATCATCGCGGCAAGGATAAAGACACAGACAATCAAAGAGGCATCCGGTCTGATGCAAACATCCTCAAAAGAAATTGTATAAAGCAAACTCCAGGCCGCTACAACGGTTAACTGGGTTAAGCAAAATGCTTTTGGATTACAACGGGTAGCGTATTTCCCGATGACAAGAATTTCCAGAGCACATGCCAACGCACTGGCAATAGTAAGCCATTCACCGAAGCTGCCGTTAAATGAAAGAGTTCTCGGATCTAGAATCAGAAGCATCCCGATAAAGGCCATGACTATTCCAATACCGACAGTCAATTCAGGAGCCTTTCTAAAAAGAATTAACTGAAGAAGGGGAACAAACGGCACATAAAGGGCTGTCAGAAAGGCTGAGATTGAACTCGGAATTGTCTGAAGTCCCACCGTCTGAAGAAAGTACCCGAAGAAGATACAAGTCCCTGCCCAAAAACCTGCAATCCAGTCAATAGAAGAAATATTTTTTAGTTCTTTGCCGATGACAAGCATTGTCAGCAGGGCACCGGCAGAAAACCTCAGTGTTACCAGCAAACCGGGAGAGATACTTTTAAGGGCTGTTGCTATGAGGATAAAAGAACTTCCCCAAAGAAAACAGACGGCAACAAGACCCCATTCAGGAGAAATCTTGTTTAAGGGATTAGAGGATGACATTTATCTTCTATTGTTTGTTTTAAATGATCTTGTTCCACGATTAGAAGTTGAGGAAGGATATCCTTTTCTTTCAAAGGATTCATCAGCTCCGAGGTAACGCCATTTACCGACGGGAAGTTTGCCGAGGTTGACAGCTCCAATTCTGACTCTTTTGAGCTGCATAACTTTAAGTCCAACCGCTTCACACATCTTACGGATCTGCCGGTTTTTTCCTTCTCTCAGGACAAATTTCAGCTGGTTATTGTTAATCCAACTGACTTTTGCTCTTAGAAGTTTTTTTCCGTCAATTTCCAGACCGTAGTTAAGCAATTTAAGTTTGTCTTCCGGGAATTCTGAGTTCGGTTGACCATTGGTTTGGCAGACTCTGACAATGTATTCTTTATCGACAGAGCTTTCCTCACCGATCAACTCTTTGGCGATTCTTCCGTCTTGAGTTAGTACCAGCAAACCGGTTGAATTAATATCCAACCTTCCGGCCGGAACTAAACCTTTTCTCTGGAAGGGTTTGAACGGTTTTTTACATGGATCCTCGTTCCAATGGTTTTCATCGGTTATGAGGACTTTGGCAGGTTCATAGCCATCTTCGGCCTGTCCGCTGACGTACCCAAGAGGTTTATTTAAAAGAACCGTCGCTTTTTCTGCCTGTTCAATTTGTGCAGCTTTATTAATTGTTATTTTCTGCTCAGGACGGATTTTAGTGCCGAGTTCGGTAATCTTCACACCATCGACGCTAACCCAGCCTTTTTCGATCCAAGCATCCGCTTCCCGGCGGGAACAGATACCAAGTTGTCCCATGCGTTTGGAAAGGCGGACTAAATCAGTGTCCGGTTGGTTTTCTTTTTCAGTCATATCAGTTTTTCTTTGCGGAGGCTCTGGTCAATCTATCTAAAACACCGGCTGAAGCAGGAGTGAGCTCCGGAGGAACTACAAAAATTTTATCGATCCCGATTTTATCCAAGCGGTGCATCCAGTCATAAAGATGTGCAGATAAATCCTGTACGGAGTCATAAGAGAAAGTAGCCTCTGAGATTGGTTTAAAGCGGTTAGCAATCTTTTCAGGCGCAATCAGTCCAAACGTTTTGAATTGTCGTGCCAAGGTCTGGCATTTTTTTGGTAAATCCGTCTCAGAAACTATTTCCAGGGGATGCTCCGGAGCGTAATGGCTTTTTAAGGTACCGGAGACGCGTGGAGAATCATAGGCTGTGCCATGAGCGACAGGTTTTCCGATAACCGAAGCAATCTGTTCGGAAGAGATTGCACCCTCCCGGAGGATTCTCGGTTCTTTTCCGGAAAGATCCAAAATGGTCGACTCAATGCCTACTTCACAAGGACCGCCGTCTATCACTAAGTCAACTTTGCCAGCCGGCTTTACGCCCAGATCATCAATAACATGTTGGGCAGTTGACGGACTAATTTTGCCGAAAGAGTTTGCGCTTGGGGCTGCCAGTCCTTTGCCTTTACCTTCGTCAAACATAGTCAGAAGGCGGTGCGTTATAGGGTGAGAGGGGCAGCGAAGAGCGACGGTATCCTGTTGTCCGGTGATAAAGTCTTTGGCTCTTGCGGATCGCTTGAGAATAATTGTCAGAGGACCGGGCCAGAATTTTTCCGTTAATTTCTTAGCATCCTCCGGGATTGATTCAACCCAACCCGAAATGGCTTCCGGACCGGCCAGGTGTACGATAAGAGGGTGATTGGAAGGACGGTTTTTAGCTCTATAAATTCCTTCGACCGCGATCTTGTTTTCAGCATCGGCTGCCAATCCATAGACTGTTTCTGTCGGAATCGCGACTAATCCGCCATTACGCAGAACTGTTAATGCTTTATTTAATAATTCAGAATCAACCATAACCTTAAATCCCAGGAGTCCGAGGAATTTTAATGTCAAAAGGCCGGTTAAAGAAACCGGCCGTTTGAATTGAGACAAGAGCGTTAAAGGTTGGCCGGTTTATCAATACCAAGCGTCTCACAAACCTTTAAAGCGCAGTCCATGGCAGCTTGGGCTGTTTTGCCTACACAAGTAACATGGCCCATCTTTCTGCCGCGCCTCGCGTCTAATTTGCCATAAAGATGCAGTTTTGCATCGGGAATAGCAAGTACTTTGTCCCAATCAGGCTCAATTTTACTTCCACAGGGTTTAAACCAAAGGTCGCCCAAAATATTGAGCATGACTGTGTACTGAATCTGAGTTGTATCCCCGAGAGCCATGTTGGTCATGGCTCTGACCTGCTGATCGTATTGGCTGCAGACACAACCTTCGATGGTTGCATGTCCTGAATTGTGAGGACGCGGAGCCATTTCATTGACAACGAGAGTCCCGTCTTTGAGGACAAAAAACTCAACACAAAGTACACCGACATATTCCAGGCTATCGACGATGTGTTTGGCTAACCGGCGGGCATTAACGGCTATCTCTTCCGGAATTCTTGCCGGCATTATAGATACTGCCAAGATGCCGTTTCTGTGTTCATTTTCTGAAACAGGAAATGTGCAGGAGTCACCAAAGATATTTCTTGCCGAAATAACGGAAATTTCTCTGTGTAACGGAAGCATTTTTTCCAAAACACATTTAACTCTTCCCAGAGTTTTGAAGCCTTCGATGAGTTCCTGTTTGTTTTTTACGCGGATTTGACCTTTACCGTCATATCCGAGTCTGGCTGTTTTTAGAATGCCGGGAAACAGGGCTTCATCAACATTTTCTGCGTCGGCCAGATCAGAAATCAGGCAATGAGGAGCAACCGGTGCGCCGACAGAACTCAAAAAAGATTTCTCGTCCATGCGGTCCTGAGTAATAGATACCGCCTTGGCCGAAGGAGATACAAAAGTTGATTGAGCTAAAAATTCCAGGCTTGAGGCCGGGACGTTTTCAAATTCAGTGGTGACGGCGGCGCATTTTTCAGCCAATTGTGTCAGGGCAGTGTCATCAGTATAAGCGGCCTGAAGATGCATCGGACTGACAGCGGAAGCGGGAGCATGCGGATCTTTTTCTAAGACATATACCCGGTATCCGAGAGTTGCGGCAGCCTGCGCAAACATGCGTCCGAGTTGTCCGCCACCTAATAGTCCGAGCCAGGAGCCCGGAGGAATTGGAAAATGGTCCATTTATGCTTCACCTTCTTCAAGAGGCAGTTCCATTGCCCGGGCTTTGGCATTCTGGGCTTTTCTGAACTCTGCGAGTTTTTCAGCCAAATGAGGGCAAGTGACAGAAAGAATTTCTACGGCAAAAATAGCTGCATTTGCGGCACCTGCTTCGCCAATTGCAAATGTTCCGACGGGAACACCCTTAGGCATTTGAACAATTGAATGTAAAGAATCGACGCCTCTCAGATAGCGGGAGGGAACCGGGACACCAAGAACCGGTAACGTGCACTTTGCAGCGAGCATTCCGGGGAGGTGAGCGGCGCCGCCGGCACCGGCGATAATTACTTTGATACCGTTGCCGCGGGCTGTTTCTGCATACTCGAACATTTCGTCGGGCATTCTATGGGCGGAAACTACTTTAGCTTCGAACGGAACACCAAAACTTTTAAGCATCAATGCAGCATTTTTCATGACATCCCAATCCGAATTGGAGCCCATCAAAATGCCGACTACCGGTTTTTGAATATCAGTCATTTTTACTTTCTCAATGAGTAAAGGCGCACCGCAGTGCGCCTTATGTTCTGGTTAATTAAGCTTCGACGCCTTTTCCTGTCAGTCTCTTTAAGGCTTCTTCGTATTTTTCACTGGTTTTTTGAAGAATTTCTTTCGGAGCAGCCGGAGCAGGGGCTTTCTTATTCCAAGGCTGAGTTTCGAGCCAGTCACGAATGAACTGTTTATCAAAACTCGGTTCTGACTGACCGACTTTGTATTGATCGGCCGGCCAGAAGCGTGAACTATCAGGGGTTAGGATTTCATCCATCAAAACGACTGTACCGTTTTCATCCAAACCAAATTCAAATTTTGTATCAGCGATGATGATGCCTTTTGTTGCGGCGTATTCAGAGGCTTTTTTGTAAAGAGCGAGTGTGTAGTCGCGGATTTTTTCAGCAATGTCTTTACCGACGAGTTCTTCGACCTGTTCAAAGGTGACATTTTCATCATGATGACCGGCTTCTGCCTTAGCAGCCGGAGTAAAAATCGGCTCAGGCAATTTTTCGCTTTGTTTAAGACCGGCCGGTAATTTGACACCACAGACAGTACCTTTTTCCTGATATTCCTTCCAACCACTTCCGGCAAGGTAGCCACGGGCAACGCATTCGACAAGAATCGGTTTGAGGCGTTTAGCAACCACGGCACGGCCTTTAACCTGTTCGCGTTCTTCCGGAGCGACGACGGATTCAGGATCGATTCCGGTTAAATGATTCGGCACGATACCGTCAAGTTCTTTGAACCAGAAGTCGGTCAGACCGGTCAGAATTTTGCCCTTATTTGGAATCGGATCTCCAAGAATAACGTCAAAAGCAGAAATTCGATCGCTTGCGACAATGAGAAGTTTGTCTTCACCGACAGCGTAGCTGTCTCTTACTTTGCCTCTATAGACCAACGGAAGAGAAGTAATAGAGGTTTTTACAATTTCGGCCATCTAAAATGCCCCCAGGGAAGGATTGAGAATTAATTCCGGGAAAAAAATATGCACCGGTAACGGTGCACATTTTAATGAAAGTTATTAACTAAAACGGCATTGGTCTTCTAATTTACGGGAGATGCGTTTAGTAAAAACATCAAGGATTAACAAAAACTGATTTTGCTACCAATTCAAAGAATGGTTCTCTTTCTGACATTACTTTGTTTATTTCCTCCGGCGTTGTTTTTTTCTTATTCATCACTTCAGCGGCCAAAAGGATAGTTTTTTCCTTCAAAGGAACAATGAAGTAAGTAACAGCGTCAGGAACGTCTGCTGTAGCTGGATAGCGGACCATCTGAATATCAGATCCCTGAAGCTTTTGGGCTTTTGTTCCGGCTCTTTCTTTTTCCAGACCGGCTGCAATGCTGTCAACCGTGGCTCCTGCCGGGGTGCTAATTAAGGAGATGCTATAAGGACCGGTACCGGACTCATTTTTCCATGTCATCAGATAACGGCCGTCAACATTCATATCCTGGCTAATGTCCCATGAAATAGGTAACTGAAGCTCAACCGGATTATCTAAACCCTGAACCTTTACACTTTGCGTTCTTCTGTAGCCGGCCTGCCATTCATTCAATGGGTTGGGATAACGAAGGGTTAATAGGAATGGAACCAGAGGATCGATAACTTTTTCTTCTGTTCCTGCCTTGAAGTTGTCGATCCAGGCTTCAGCCTTATCCATTCTTTCTTTACTGAATGTGTTGTTCATCCATTCATTAAAAGAACTTTTGGCTTTATCACCTTGTTGAAGACCTTGTTGCCATTTTTCATTGATTTGGTCTTTTAATCCGGGCCACTTTTCTTTGAGTTCCTGAGAGTATTTAGACACTTCTTTGGAAGTGTCATCTCCGAAATTTTTGATTGAATTTGACAAAGAATCCAAAAACGAAGAAGCCTTTTCTCCGACGGATGCTGAACCTTCAGCAGCTCTTCCTGCGACGGCTGAGGCGGCATCAGGAGCGGCAGAAGAAGCTTCCGGAGTCTGAGCGTATGCAGTAGACAAAGCAGTTAAAGTTGCCAATGTGAGCAAAAAATTTCGAACCATAATAAAATTCTCCGTCTGTACGATGTCGGATTAGAGTACACGTAAGTACGTAGATAATCCCGAGGCATCTCCCAAAAAGAACATAGAGAAAAGTAAGAACGGTATCTAAATATGAAATTCCGCTGGCAGATTTGGTTTCTGGTTTCGTTTATATGTGTGGCTTCCTGGAGCCTGTACCAGTCCATGATTTCATTCGGTCAAGGAGAAGAGGTTGGCAAAGAGAACTGGAATTTCGTCGTTACAAAACTCAATCGACCGAGTCTTGAAGCGTTTTGCCGAGACAAAAAAATTTCCTCTACCGCAAAAGAGCCTGCTGTTCTGGAGCAAGCACCTTTTTCCAGGGATAATCCGGTGTTTTGTTCAGCGACGTTAGAAGAAGCTCAGCACTCGTACGGTTTGTATGAGCAAACAAAGGCAAAAGAAGCCAGTATTAAATTAACTTTTCAGTTTATCGGGGTCTGGCTTTGTATTCTTTTGATTTTATTTGCTGTTTCTAAAGTGTTGAATAGAAGAAAACAAAAAGAGTAGTTTCCAAACCTGATCTACAAAACGTTTCATTCATTATTTCACTACAAGGCGAGCTAATTTGTTGGTTGCTTCTTCGATATCCGGCTTCCCACAGATAGCAGAGACAACGGCAATGCCATTGACGCCGGTTGATAATACTTCTTCGGCATTGGATTGATTAATTCCTCCGATGGCTACCACGGGAAGAGAGGTCATGTCTTTTAATTGTTTTAGACCATTAATCCCGACAGCAGTTCCGGCGTCTTTTTTTGTCCCGGTTGGAAAGACCGGGCCAATGCCCAGATAGTCAACTTCTGCCGTCACCGTTTCCATCTCTTGAACATTACCAACAGACAAACCGATGATGGCATCCGGACCTAATAAGGCTCTCGCCTCAGAAACAGGCAAATCGTCCTGCCCCAAATGTACACCGTCTCCCTGAACAATTAAAGCGATATCAACATGGTCATTGATGATAAGAGGGACATCTGTATTCTCAAGGACTTTTTTTAGAAGTTGGGCGGCCTTGAGCTGTTTGCGTTTTTTCCACTCCGGGGCGCGTAATTGAACGACCGTGGCCCCTGCCTCAACCGCAAGTTTTGCTGTTTCAGCCATGCCTTCGGGAGTTTTGCACAAGTTTGCATCGAGGACCAAATACAAAGAAAGGTCAAGTTTTTTAGTCATGAAAATCTTCAGGGTTCAAGTTATACAAGGCGTCGAGATAAAACGGTTTGAATGTTCCGGGACCATTGCATTGTTTTTTTGCAATTTCCGTTGCCTTTTTAACATAAGCACAGCAAGAAGCTGCCAGACGAAGTTTGTCACCCGGAAGGCAAATAAACGCTGCCAACAGAGAAGATAATGAACAACCGGTACCAACGACTTTCGTAATTAAAGGATCTCCGCCTGTGGTATGCAGCGTTGTGGTTCCGTCGGTGATGTAATCTTTTTCCCCGGTGACGACAACGATTGTGTTATAAAGCTTGGCTAGTTTCATCGCCGCATGAACAGCTTCATCGGATTTATCCGTACTATCTACACCTTTTCCTCCCTGACCTTCTCCGGCGAGAAAACGGATTTCAGAGGCATTTCCACGAATAGCAGCCGGACAAAGATGCATCAGGGAAAATATGACCTGATCACGCCATACCATACCCCCGGCCGCTACAGGATCCAATACCCAAGGTGTACCGGTGTGTCTTGCTTTTGAAGCGGCAATTTTCATGATATGAATTCTGGTCGTGAAGGGAGTACCGACGTTAATGGATAAAGCAGAAGCTATCTCCACAAACTGTTCTGTTTCACCTTCGCCGACAACCATCGCAGGGGAAGCCCCGGCAGCTAAAAGAACGTTGGCAGTAATTTCCTGAACAACTTCATTGGTGATGCAGTGGACTAGAGGATTATTTGTTCTGAGTGCCTTTAAAGAAAATGCAATGTCTGAATTGCTGATTAATTGAGATGTGGCCATAAAAATCTTCTCTTTTTCTGATGCAGTTAGTGTAGTTATCTCTTCTTGAGTTTTGACTGATGAAAACAATTTTTTCTAGTTACCATGCCAGGTAGGCCTGTCTTATCATGTAACAGCATATGAAGAACAATAAGCCTGCGTAACATTTTTTAAGCGGCTTAACATCAATGGAATGGGCAACTTTTGCGCCTAAAGGAGCAAACAAGATGCTGGTGATAGAGACAGCAAAAAGAGCCGGAATACAGATATAGCCGATATTAACCGGCCATGGAGGCAGTCCTTGCGCATTCCAGCCGCTGATGACATATCCCATCGTCCCGAAAAATGCGATTGGAAAGCCCAATGCTGCGCTGGTTGCAACAGCATTGTGCATTTTTACATTGCACCAAACCATCCAGGGGATGGAAATAAAACCACCCCCGGCACCGACAATCGCAGACAAAAAACCGATAACAATTCCCATACCGAATTTACCGGAGCTCCCGGGTAAATTGCGTTCGGGTTTTGGTTTTGAATTCGTAAATAACTTGATTGCTGAAAAACCCACAAAAACTGCAAAGACCAGAGAGAGCCAGAAAGTTGGAAGATAGGATGCTACCTGCGTCCCGATGACAGCTCCGGCAAGAATGCCGGGAGCAACCGCAGATACGACGCTCCAAAGAACCGCGCCTCTCTTGTGGTGGGCAAAAACGGAGGACATCGATGTAAATGCAATGGTTGCCAAAGAGGTGGCAATCGCCACATGAACAATATGATCATGCGGGATGAGCGAAGATGGAATCAGCATTATAAGGAAAGGTGTAATGATCATGCCGCCGCCGATTCCAAGCAGCCCTGCCAAAAAACCGGTACAACAGCCCAGTAAGGACAAAAGAGCGATAGTTGTGAGTTCCAATTTTTATCTCTGAAAGGATTTGATATACACGTTGAAAGATGAGGATTTTAATCCTGAAGATATTAACTTTTTGAAGTTTCCATTGAACACAACGTGGTTGTTAAGTTAACAACGGAAATTCAAATTACGCTTAAACTATCGTGCAGTAAGAAAAGAACAAGATTGACAGGAGCAGAATATGTCAGAGATGCCGCAAGACATCGGAAAATCCTTTTATTGGTATGACTATGAAACATTCGGAACAGATACGGGTAGAGATAGACCTGCACAATTCGGAGGATTTCGGACTGACAGAAATTTTGTTCGTAAAGGCAAAGAACAGCTCATTTACTGTTCCCCCGCAGATGACTATCTTCCTAACCCTGAGGCCTGTGTGTTGACAGGAATTACGCCGTTAACCTGTCTGACCGAGGGTGAACCGGAGAGCCTTTTTGCCAAGAGGATTTATGATGAATTTAAAAGACCGGGTACCATCGTCATGGGGTATAACAATCTAAAGTTTGACGATGAAATATCCCGTTATATGTTTTGGCGGAATCTCATCAATCCCTATGACAGAGAATATGGCGAAGGCCGCGCCAAAATGGATATGTTTGTAGTTGTCAGAGCTTTGTACGCTTTTAAGCCTGAGACTATCAACTGGCCTACAAAAGAAGATGGCAAGATATCTTTTAAGCTTGAGCATCTTACAAAAGTTAACGGATTAGTCCATGAACATGCTCATGATGCTCTGTCGGATGCAAAAGCAACTTATCTTTTGGCAAAAACCATTTATGAGAAGCAGCCTAAATTCTGGAGCTACTGTGTCAGTTTATCTGACAAAAATAATGTGCTGAATCTTATAGATGAGCAGGTGCCTCTGTTATATCTGACCAACTATTTAATCCATGAAACTAAAAGTCTGGTTCCGGTGTTCCCAGTCTTTAGGGAAGGCAACGAAGTATTCTGCTGGGATCTGCGGGAGGATCCGAAGGAGCTTCTGGCTCTCAGCGAGGAAGAGATTAAAAAGCGCTTCTATGTCAACAAAGAAGATATTGCAGCCGGAATTAAGCCTCTTCCAATTAAGGAGGTGAAAGTCAATAGATTTCCGTTTATTGTGAAGGCTCTTCCTTATTATCGCGAAACAATGGCTCAGATGTTTGGGTTAAGCCGGGAGCAGCTCATCGAAAGAGCGGTGTATCTCAGAGAACTTGATAAAGGATTCTTTGCCAATATTGTTCAGATGAGAAATGATATTAAGCGCGAAAGGTATTCTACTAATGAAACTCCTACAGACATTGAAACCTCGTTATATAGCGGAGGATTCATCGGAGAGGGAGACCGCTTCAAACTTGAACAGCTCAGACAGATGGATGAATATGAGTTATCTGAAAAATTCCGGAAAATGGAATTTGACTATCCCGGTTTGGATAAACTTATCATGCACTACATTGCACGAAATTATCCTGAAGCGATGACCCAACAAGACTCAGAGGAATGGTACAACTTCAAGTACCAGCATCTGGTCGGCGGCCTTAACAAAGCCAGAACATTTGAAGAATTTTTTGAGACGATTGAGCGTCTAAGACAAGAACATCCGGATAAAGAAGATGTTATTGATGAAGTTTATGAATATGGCGAACAGCTTAAAGATGACTATGAATGAGGGGTTTGAATGTTAGTTCATCCGCAGTTTGATCCGATAGCTATTCAGATAGGGCCGCTAGGTATTCACTGGTACGGGCTGATGTACCTTCTTGGGTTCGCGCTGTTTTTTCTTTTAGGTTTGTACCGTTGCAGACAGACTTGGCGTGGTGTCACAAGAACTGATTTAGAAGATCTTCTCTTTTATGGGATGGTCGGCGTAATCGTGGGAGGCCGGCTGGGTTTTGTTCTCTTTTACCAACCCGAATTTTATCTGACTCATCCTCTAAATATCTTCTATGTCTGGGAAGGCGGAATGAGTGCCCACGGAGGATTTATTGGAGTTATCTGTGCCATTTTGCTGTTTTCCTGGCTAAAGAAACTCTCTCCGCTAACTGTCGGAGATTTTGTTGCTCCGCTGGTCCCCCTGGGATTCTTCTTTGGACGAATGGGAAATTTTATTAACGGCGAACTTTGGGGTAGGGTAGCCGATCAGTCTTTACCTTGGGCCATGATTTTTCCGCAAGCCGGTGATGAAGTACCACGTCATCCCTCGCAACTTTATGAAGCCGGGATAGAAGGACTATTACTGTTTGCCGTGGTTTGGATCTATTCTCTGAAGCCAAGACCGAAAGGAGCGGTATCCGGGATGTTTTTCCTGGTTTATGGGCTGGGGCGTTTTATTGTTGAGTTTTTCAGAGAACCGGACAGCTATCTGGGACTGCAAGCTCTTTCTTTGTCTCGGGGACAATGGTTGTGTGTTCCGATGATTTTGGCAGGCATCGCCTTTTTGGCGTATGCCTACCGTCAGAAAAAAGTTAACGATTAACCTCCGAAAGCGTCCGAATGGACGTTTTCTTCTTTGAGGCCGCAGCGGACAGCCAGATAATCAGAAACACTTCTAACCATCGGAGTGCTACCGCAAAGATAAGCATCCGTGTCGGTTAAGTCACCAAGCTCTGTTGCTGCCGGAATGGTGATTCGGCCTTTGACTCCGTGCCAGCTTTCTTCTCTGGAGACGACCGGGATGAATTTAAATTTCGGATATCTGGCTTCCATTTCCTGCAGTTCAGACAAATAGCAAAGGTCAGAAGCGTATGGAACGCCCCAGAAAAGAGTGATATCTCTGCCGTCCATATCTTTTTTATCGATAAGGGTTCTCAGGATGCTCATAGCCGGTGCTATACCGGTTCCGGTAGTTAAGAAAACAGCTTTCTTACCTTTCGGAGTTTTGAATGTAAACGTTCCTAACGGAGCTTCAGCCTCCAGGATTGTTCCTTCCTTAATTTCACCATCAAAGAGCTTGCCGGTAAACAGACCTCCGGGAATATGACGGATGAGAAGCTCTGCGTGCTTATGACCTGTAGCCGAGGAAGCAAATGAGTAGCTACGCTGTACATCTCCGGGGAGCATGAAATTAATAACCTGGCCGGCTTCAAAATCAAAGCGTCCCCCTTCCTCTTTTTTAATAACGAGCTTTATCAGTGTGTCGTTAATTTTTTGAGTTTCGACGACTTTGACTTTAAATTTCTGAGGACCGGCCTCAATACGTTTGGCACCTCTTGCCTGAACTACTAAATCTGTGACAGGGATTGCCGTGCATAGCAGTACAGCCTGATTGGCTTTATCTTCTTCAGACAATGCAAACGGTTGTTTTTCATACTGAACGCTGCCTGATAAAAGTTTGCCCTTGCAAGCACCGCATGCGCCCATACGGCAAGCCAGGCTCAGCTGGATGTTATTTCTCGATGCGGCCGCACTAATCGTTTCTTTTTCGTTGACTTCGAATGAAATATCGGAATTTGCGATTTCAACTTTATATGTCATTGTATTTTTTCCAAAAGTACCGGATTTTTGATTTGGCAATTTTAATCGATGGGATTGTTGAGTTCACGAAAACGAAATAAGCGCTCTGACAGAATCAAAAGCGCTTATTAAGTCTCCCGCGAGAAGCGTCCGACGTGTGTCCTGAACCGAAGGTTCAGGGTGGAGGCCTCTAATTAGTCTTAGGAGCAACATCGCGTGCCGCTCAACACAGAGGTAACTAAGTCAGCCTCCATACGATTTAGTATTGGTTCAAAGAACAACCGGTCGCTAATCGCATTCCGCAGGAGATGTACGTATTCTAGGACCTTTCTTTGTAGGAAGTAAATAGATGGCTTCTCTAATTGAGTTTTTTTACGAAATTTTAAGAAATTTACGATTTGGATTGATTAAGTGTTTCGTTGCAAAAGTGCAGAAGGTTCTCCAGCTGTTTTTCGAGTTCCGGAGAAGCTTCTGTTTTTTTGATTTCCAGAGAATATATGAGCTGAAGAATAGCGTACAGGAATAAACGCAGTTGTTTAGTCGCAGCCAGAGACAGGTCCTGACCGTTATTGACATTTCTGACTGCCTGATTGATAGACGCGGTGGCGTGTTTCAGAAACGGAACATCGGAATCATCAATTTTTAAAGGAAGGTCAACACCCTGGATAACAAAAGTTTTGGCAACAGTTGGCATTTTTTAATTATTTGGAATTGAGAAGTTCTTCAAGTTGAGCGATTAAAGAGTCCATTTCTGCGACTGTCGCATCAATTTTTCTCCGCAACGAGGTAATTTCCTCATTTTGTTTTTTCAGTTCAATACTTTGTCTTGTGGCGTTGAGGATTAGCTGCTGATTTTCCACCTGCAGTTGCTGGAGGCGGATTGCCATTTGATGGACCGCCTCCTCGAGCTTGTTAACGGTATCTGCGACCATGGAGAGTTAATTTTTCAATCCGAGTACATCTGCCATGGAGTACATCCCTGCAGATTTACCCATGAGGAACTCAGCTGCCTTAAATGCCCCGTTGGCGTAGCCTTCTCTGGAAGCAGATAAGTGTGCGATTTCAATTCGTTCGCCTTTACCGGCAAAAATGACACGGTGGTCACCGACCACATCACCGCCGCGCAATACAGCAAAACCGATTGTGCCTTTCACCCGGGGGCCTGTATGACCATGTCTGGCCCAGGTAGCTACGTCTTCGAGTTTCTGACCACGGGCCTCAGCGATGACTCTCCCCATTTCTACTGCAGTACCGCTGGGAGCGTCCACTTTACGGCTATGGTGCATTTCAAGGATTTCACAGTCGTAATCGGGCAACAGTCTGGCGGCTTCAGCCAAAAGTTTAAAGGTAACGTTAACTCCGGTACTCATGTTAGGAGCCAATGTGACCGGTATTGATTCAGTAGCTTTGGAAATTAAATTCCTTTGTTCAGCGTCAAAACCTGTTGTACCGATGACCAAAGCAATTTTGTGGTCCACGCAGGCAGGCAGGTAACTTAACGTTCCTTCGGGGCGCGTGAAATCAATCAGGACCTGAGCTCCCGATGTTTTGAGAATGCTTATATCTGAGGTGATCGTGACTCCGGTATCCTGGCCGAGGAAAGCACCGGCATCCGTTCCGATACTTTTGGATGTTTCATGGTCCAGAGCAGCGACCAATTCGAACTGAGGCAAATTGAGTGCAGTTTCTATAAGTAACCGGCCCATCTTTCCTGAAGCGCCGGAAATCGCAACCTTTATCATTGATTTTCTCCTTAACAAAATTAAGGTTACTTGGCGGATTCTTCTGTACCGGCTGACTCAGCAGTCTCGGCAACAGGAGTTTCTGTGACCGGAACCGGTTCAGTGCTTGTCTGTTCAAGTTGCTCCTTTTCAGCTTTGACCTGAGCGTTCTTTTCCCTGGAAGCTTCTCTGGCTCTTTCTCCTAAAATGAGGAGGTCAGCATCTGTTTCGTTAGGCATCTTATCGGCATAGAACTTTTCGACCCGATCGTCTTCATCAAAATAGATTTGGAGTTTACGGATTTCTGTCTTTCCGAGCCGGGGATTCAGGTAATAGATATAGTCCCATTCATTTTTATGGAAGGAGCTGATTAATGTTGGTGTTCCTAAAAGAAAGATGACCTGATTTTTTGTCATTCCTTCGTGAAGAGAATCCAACATTTCACTAGTAACAACGTTTCCTTGATGAACGTCAGGACGATAAGGTTTAAGCCAGCCCGGGATGCTATCTGTGGAGCAACCTGTGACAAATAATGCGGAAGACAGTGCCGCAACTGCAAAAATTCTTTTCATTTAGAATGATTTTAGTAGACAATAAGGTAACAAGCTGTATGATAACTAACTAATAAGAAGAATGGGAAGGCTAGATGATAAAGAAACCTCTAAACGGATCCAAATCGGTCGAGCTTAAGGAGCTTGGGCTTAAAGCCACGGGTCCTAGAATCAAGATTTTGGAACTTTTCAGAAAGAACGCCGAAGAAGGTACAAACCGCCATATGAGTGCCGAAGAAGTCTATCGAACTTTGGTCTCAAGCGGAGAAGATATCGGGTTAGCGACTGTTTACCGTGTACTGGCGCAGTTTGAAAATGCCGGTATTCTGGTCAGACGTACATTTGATTCAGAAAACGCCGTTTTCGAACTTAACGACAACCATCATCACGATCATCTGATTTGTATGAACTGTGGAAAAGTGGTTGAGTTCGTTGATCCTGAAATTGAAGAGAAACAGAAAGAGATCAGCGAACAGCATGGTTTCCGCTTAGTCCATCACTCAATGTCTCTTTATGGGGTCTGTGAAGAGTGTAGGATCCGCGAAGCAGAAAAACAAGAATAAATAAACAAAAGACACAAAACTAAATACCGGCCAAAGGGCCGGTATTTAGTTATTTAGAAAGCATTTCTAATGCGTGCTTAAGGGTGGTTTCAGTGATTTCATGTCCGCCGAGCATCCTTGCGATCTCTTCGATTCTCTGTTTATCGTTTAACTGGTAAACACGGGAAGTTGGAGCTACTGTCAGCGGAGAATTAAACTTTTCAATTTTTAGCTGACAATCTGCACAGCTGGCAACCTGTGGCAAATGAGTAACGCAGAGGACCTGCTGATGTTTGCCTAGTTCCTGAAGCAAATGGCCCACGGTTTCAGCAACTGCTCCGCCGATACCTGAATCAACTTCGTCAAAAATTAATGTATCCACAGTCGCCGTTGCGGAGTCTGTGACGGCAACGGCCAAGCTAATTCTTGCTAATTCACCGCCGGAAGCAACTTTGATCAGGGGACGGGGATTAGCTCCGGAGTGACCTGCAACAAGAAATTCGACAGAATCAATGCCATGAGACGACGGTCTGTCCAAAGAGCCAACCGAGATTTCGAATTGTCCGCCATCCATGGCCAAAGTCTGCATTGCCTTGGTAATCTGACGGGACATGACCACTGCACCTTTTTTACGAGCTTTAGAAAGCTCACCTGCCAGTTTGTCATACAAACCCTTTGCTTCCTTCAACTTGGTTTCAAGCGAATCGAGATTGCCAAGTTCTTCAAATTCATCTGCTTTCTTTTGAGCCGCGATCATTTCATCAAAAAGCTCTTCAGGTTCGAGATGATATTTCCTTGCCATGTCGAGATAAGACGAGATTCGGTCATCGAGTTCATGGAACCTGTCTTCGTCAAAATCGGTACGGGATAAATAATGTTCAGCATCATCTGAGGCCGTGTCGATAATTTCCCGGGCATCGTTTAATGCGTTGTAGATCTGTTCGAGTTTTTTATCAGTATCCGAGACATCACCGAGTTTATCTAACGAGATATCAATTAAAGAAAGAACACTTGTATCGTCCTCAGAAAGGATCTGACGTGTCAACTGACAGGCATCCATAATATCTGTGTAGCGTGACAACCTGGTATGTTCTTCATTGATTTGTTGCCATTCTCCTTTGGTAGGGGCCAAATCCCGAATATCTGAAATGAACCACTTTAGGCGTTCAAATCTTTCTTCATTGAGTGTTAAATCTTCCCTTGCTTTTTTTAGTTTGGCTGAGATTGCAGACCAGTTATCCCAGGCCTGTTTAACATCATAGACCAGTGGTTTTAGTTTGCAGTAACCGTCCAACATTTCCAGCTGTGCACCCTTACGCAAAAGCGACTGATGGGCGTGTTGTCCATGGATAACGATTAGATGACTGCTTAATTCTTTAAGTTGAGCCAATGTGGCCTGGTAGCCGTTGATCCAGGCCCGGCTTTTACCTGAGCGATCCAGAGTTCTTCTGAGAACAAGCTCGTTTTCTCCATTATCTAAATCCCGTTCAGATAACCACTCTTTTACATTTTCCGAAATTGAGAATGTGGCTGATAAATCGCTTTTATCTGCTCCCTGACGGATAAATTCGATATCAGACCGTGCACCAAATAAAAGCTGAAGTGCATCAATAAGAATAGACTTACCGGCCCCCGTTTGGCCGGTTAAAGCAATAAATCCTCTGGGTAGTTCCAGTTCGAGATTCTCAACGAGAACAAAATTCCGTATATGCAAAGAGGTGATCATGATTATGGCGTCCGGTTTGTCGGCATCATATTCCAATGTAATTTACGGTTTATTGTATCGAAGAAATTATGTGATAAGGGGTGCAAAATGTGGAGCGCATGTTCGTAGGGACGAATTATCAGTTTGTCTCCGACCTTGATTTCATTCATGTCCTGCATGTCGTAGTAAAGGCCCGCATCTCTCATATCCAGTAAATCTAGCTCAATAACCGATTCCTGAGCCAGAATTAAGGGACGGTTACTCAACGTGTGAGGGGCTACAGAAATCATGAGGATACAGGGAACTGTCGGAGCAATCAGGGGACCTCCGACACTTAAAGCGTAGGCAGTAGAACCGGTAGGCGTAGAGAAAATGATGCCGTCAGCCCGTTGAGAGCTTAAAGGTAACTTATTGACGGTTACTGAAAAATCAATCATGCCTCCTGAAATTCCACGGCTTACACAGATTTCATTTAAAGCGATGCCGGAATAAATGAGTTTTCCTTCTCTGTATTGCTCTGCCTTCAAGAATATTCTGGAGTCGATGAAATAATGTCCTTCCAATATTTCATTAATTTCACTATCCATCGTCTCTTTGCAGATGTCTGTAATGAAGCCGAGATGGCCGGTATTAATTCCGACAACCGGTATACGAAACCGCACGAGTTTCCGGCATATCCCGAGCATTGTTCCGTCTCCACCGAGAATAATGGCCAAATCGGCTTTTTTACCCATTTCTTCCAATGTATAGCCGACTTTAAAACCCATTAGAAAAGCTGCCTCTTTTTCCAAAAGAACAGTCCTGCCGGTTTTTTGGAGCATGGCAATAAGCCTAGTCATTATTTCGATTGGAATATTTTCGCGTCTGGCAAATACTGCAACGACTTTAAATTCGTTTTGATCAGTCAAAAAAGTTGTATCAGTCAACGTTGGGTTCGACATAGTTACCTTCGAGTAATCCAATGGTTTTTTCTTTCGTTCTTATCTCAGTCATTAATGAATTAAGTGCCGGACCTTGAACAGCGATAAGCCAATCAGCAGACTGCCAGAAAGTGAGAGTTTCATGCAGGGATGCGGTGGAACCGACCACTGTGAGAGCATCCTCATCATTAATAATCAGACGGATCGTCGGATCATTGCGTCTGTACAGACAAATCTGAGCTGTCCAAAGTTGATAAAAAGCTAACTGAGGATTTGGCTGGCGTTCGATCCAATTCAAAAACAAAGGAGGAAACCGGATTTCTTCCAAGTCATGCAACAGCCTATTTTCGTTGAGTTTTGTAATTGAAATATTAATTGGGAGCACCGAAAGTGCCACAGCCAAAAACTTTCCGCTCCCATCGATCGAGCAATATTTATAGAATCCGCCGGTTAATCGCAGAGAGTTGCTGAAATCCTCATTGAGGATCAGGGTCTTAGTTGGCGGAGGCTGAAGTTGCGGGACCACAGATTTTAAAATCAGCCGGCTCCAGAGGAACTGCTTCTTTTCTTTTTCTAATAAGGAAAGAGCGTACCTCCGGCTCTCTGAAGAGATATGCTCCTGAAGAATATGGTCAGGAATATCCTCTGAAGCATCTGCTACGTAAACGATGGGAGGGGGAAGAAGACTATTCATATGAAATTAAAAAATGCTTCTTCTCGGATGAGATGTTAAAGAGGCTAATGCAAAGACAACCCAGGCCAAAATCATAAAGCCTCCGCTGATTGGGGTAACCAGCGGCCATGGTCTCCACTGGATAAGAACCAGCAGATAGAGACTGACTGAAAAGCCGAGACTGCCGATAAGCAAAAATAATCCTGCCAGATTAACCAGGCTTTCCTTAAAGTGATTAAGGGCCCAGGCAATCGCAAAAAAGCCCAAACCGCTGATAAGTTGATACTGAACGGCGTACTCAAAAGCATCAATACTACGTTGAACCGTGACTGTCGCCTGAAGGCCGTGGGCTCCGTAAGCACCGAGTGCCACACCGGAAGCGAGCATTAATGCGCCGATAAACGTCCAAAGATGTTTCATGATTAAGCCTCCATCGGTGCAACGCCAACAGCGTGGAAACCGGCATCAACATAAATAACGTCACCGGTGATACCTGAGGAATAATCAGAAAGGAGAAAAGCTGCGGTATTACCGACTTCTTCAATAGTGACTGTGCGTCCAAGCGGTGCAATATGCTCCATTTCCTTCAGAAGCTTAGAAAAATCTTTAATGCCGCTGGCAGCCAGTGTTTTGATTGGACCGGAAGAAATCGCATTGGCGCGGATTCCTTTGGGTCCAAGAGATGCAGCCAAATAACGGGTACTTGCTTCAAGAGCAGCCTTTGCTACGCCCATTGTGTTGTAGTTTGGTACCACTCTTTGACTGCCGATATAGCTCAGTGTCAGCAAAGAAGAAGGATGTCCTTCCATAAGCGGTAACAGAGCTTTTGCCATTGCGGGAAAAGAATAGGCCGAGATATCTAAAGCAATCTTAAATGCTTCTCTGGAAAGTCCGTCGAGGAAATCTCCCTGAATGGCTTCACGAGGTGCAAAACCAATCGAATGGACTGCTCCGTCAAGGGTGCCCCAGCATTCTTTCAAGGAATCAGCCATTGCTGTAAGCTGTGTATCTTCTGCAACATCAAGCGGAATGACAATATCGCTACCAAATTCCTTAGCAAACTCGGTGATACGGCCTAAGAACCTGTCATTCTGATAAGTAAATGCCAACTGAGCACCCTCGCGGTGGCATGCCTGAGCGATACCGTAGGCGATGGAACGGTTTGAAAGAACTCCTGTAAGGAGAATTTTTTTGTTCTGTAGTAATCCCATAATATCGAAAACACTATTTGTTTTAGTCAATTATGGGATATTAAGCGACTTTTAGGTTTTTTGTTTACTTGAGCCTTAATTTCTGACCCGGTTTTAGATTTGTACCCGAAATATTATTCAATTTTTTCAGCTGATTAACTGATAAATTGGCTGATGTTGCAATCGAGAATAAAGTATCCCCACGTTTAACAACGTAGCTTGCCCTTTTTGACAAGGGTCTGGATTTAACTCTGCGTTCCACGGATGCCGGCAGTTTTTCCAAAACAACCGTTTTCTTTGGAGAGATGCCTTCTGAGTTGATGGCTAAACGGGTTCCGACGGCAATATTATTGCCAGAAATGTTGTTGGCATTACGAATTGCAGAGACCGGCACATTAAATCTTGAAGCGATGTTGTATAACGTGTCTCCCCGTCTGACCACATAAAAACGTGTTGAGTTTTCTGAAGATGCAACTGGATTGACGGGTTGATGCTGCGCAACCTGTCTTGTTCTGATCGGAACATTAACCACCAGCCTTTGACCTACTTTCAAGCGACGCGATTTCAGGTGATTTGACTGCATAATCACGGACGGTTTGACTCCCAGACGCTTAGCGACTCTCTGGAGCGTATCTCCTTTACGGACGCGGTAAGAAATGCGCCGGTAGTCCTGAGCCAGGCTAAAATTAGCTGAAATTGTGTCTGATGAGATGTCTTCAGCATCATCGATACCAATTGCTTTACTGACCAGCAGCAAGGATCCCGGTTTTACACGGCGTCCTGCGGGTATCTGATTAGCTTCTCTGAGCTGTTGCTCTGTCATATGAGCTTTCGTGGCAATAGACAGCAGGGTGTCCTGCGGCATTACACGATAAGTCGTCCAGCTCGACAGTGGTTTTCCGGATGTTCTGAAAGCAATGAGGTTTTCAACAAAGCTATCAATTTTATCAGCCGGGATTAACATCGAATGGTGGTGGGAAGCCACAATTACCGGACGATTGAACGACGGATTTAAAGTATTGAACTCGGACTCTTTCATATCGGCAAGTTCAGCGGCTTTTTTGACATCGATATCCTGTTCCTTAAAGATCTGGATAAAGGATGGTTCGTTGTAAATTGTCGGTAATTTAACGCCGTACTTCTGAGGGTTAGAAACAATTTCTTTAATTGCCTGCAGTTTCGGATAGTAATTTCTGGTTTCAGCCGGCATTTTTAGAGACATGTAATCAGCCGGTTTACCGGCAGCCTGATTACGTTTGATTTGACGGCGAATATTTCCTTCTCCCCAGTTATAAGCGGCTAAAGCTAACTGCCAGTCTCCGAATTCGTCATAAAGACGTTGAAGATAAGTCAGTGCAGCAGATGTACTTTCCAAAATATCGTAACGCTCATCTTTCCATAACGTCTGATCCAAGTCGTAATGTTTACCGGTTGCCGGCATGAACTGCCAGAGACCGGCGGCTTTTGCCCTGGATTTTGCATTGGTAACGAATGCACTTTCAACAAAGGGTAGAAGAGCTAACTCGGTCGGCATTTTTCTGTTGTCGACTTCCTCGATAATGTGATAGAGGTAATTAGAAGAACGGTTAGCCATCCGGTTGATGTAATCGGGGCGTGCAAGATATTTTCTTAGATTTTCTTTAACGACTGCATTATCCATATCCGGAATTTTGAATCCGTCCCGGATTCTGCTCCACACAGTGTAAAAGTCATCATCCTGGGCCGCTGAAGTTTCAATGATATCCGGAACCTTAGGCTCCTGAGAGTAGCCCAAAGAAGGAAGAAGAACCGCCATTGCCAGGCAAATGAGTTTTAATCTTGACAACATTCTGATTACGACGAGTTTGAAGGAATAAGTTAAACTGCAATGATAGTTTAACTTTCGCTGAACTTAGACTGTTCCCGGGTTAATTTATGGACGAACTGCTTGATTTAGACACTTTTTACCGCACCTGTCTGGGCCGATACTGTCTTCAATGGGAGCAGAAGGAATATGACAAACTGGTTGCCGACTGTTTTGGCTACAATGCCCTGCAGCTCGGTGCTCCCAGCATTGATTTTCTACGTAACAACAGAATTAAATATAAAATCATCGCAGATAAAGGTTTCAGGAATCTGACCCATGTACCGGACATCTCCAGCTCAAGAGTCAGTTTACAAATGGAGATGTTACCTTTTGATACGGAATGCATGGATTTGGTTGTTTTGCCACATTGTCTGGAACTGGCAGAAGATCCTCACAGTGCATTAAGAGAGGTATCACGAGTTTTAATTCCGGGGGGACGCGTTGTGTTAACCGGTTTTAATCTAACCAGTTTGTGGGGACTTAGAGTTGCGATGCAGAAGTTTGGTGCAAAACGATTTTTACCTGCACGTAATTTCATGACAGTTGTTCAGATCCGGGACTGGTTTCAGCTTTTATCTTTCCGGGTGGACAGAGGTGCCTTCGGTTGTTATGCCGGCTATAAACCCGGTAAAGAAATAAAAACTGAAAGTTGGATTGAAAAAGCAGGGGATCGGTGGTGGCCTCAATGTGGAGCTTTATATATGCTTAGCGCTGTTAAAGAGGTCCGGCGTCCCGCATTTGTTGGCAAAATTCAAAAACAAAAATTTTTCTTTGGCGGTACAAAAGCCGGCGTGGAATCAAATAAACAAGGATAGGAATGTCAAAAGAAGACGTTATAGAGATCTGGACAGACGGAGCCAGCAAAGGCAATCCAGGAGTTGGTGGTTGGGGAGCCTTTCTAAAATGGAAGGGGCACACAAAAGAATTATGGGGAGGAAATCCGAGCTGTACCAACAATCAAATGGAATTAACGGCACCAACAGAAGCTTTGAAGCTGTTGAAACGTCCGTGTAAAGTGATTTTGTACACGGATTCTCAATATGTCCAAAACGGAATTACCAAGTGGATCCATGGTTGGATGAAAAAAGGCTGGAAGAGCTCCACTAATACCCCTGTTAAAAACGTTGAGTTATGGAAAGCACTCTATGCGGAAACGCAAAAGCATAATATTGAGTGGAAATGGGTGAAAGGGCACGACGGCATTGAAGGCAATGAAATGGCAGATATGCTTGCAAACCGGGGTGCTGAAGAGGCCGGTACAAAGAAGTTTTAGTTAACTTTATCGTTCTTAAAGAAAATAGAAAAAAGTCGTTGTATACTTTCGTTTCCAAAAACAAGTGCACGGTTAGCTCAGGGGTAGAGCATCGCCTTCACACGGCGGGGGTCACTGGTTCAAAACCAGTATCGTGCACCAGTCCTTATTAACACTTTGAGCAAACTCGGTTTTTCATTTATGCGAACTGAGTTGTTTAGACTCTGATTTAGCACATACAGAACTTCTTTAGAACTCAATTTCGTCCAAAAAACGTTTTTTAAATCGTTCTTACTTTTTGCTTTAAAACCGCTAAAGGAAATAGTTCTTCTGAGTAAAACGCTTCCGGGTAAATGGAAGTAGCAGTATGACCTCAACAGAAAAATGTTTTAAAACTTTTAACAGCCGGACTATAGATATAGTTTTTTGAAGCAAAACTACAATAAAGTCCGAAACAAGGCGACAGCGCGCACTCTCTCAAACAAATAATTGAGTCAAAAAGGAACAAGACTTTTGGGCTTAGTCGGTGGTTAAATAAGTTTTAGAAAGACAAGAGGGGCCAAAAATCAAAATAAATATTTCCTGTCACCAGGACTAAGAGAAACCTCTCTTTTTAAATTGGCATAGAAGAAGATAACAAGTGCTTAAAACTGACTACAGTATCGTAGATGGATCAACGTGCTGATTGAATTCATCTTCGGCGCAAAGCTTCAGTTCAAGAGTTGCCTTCCCTATAGGCTTTTTTAGCGATTTTTGTAGCATTTTCATATCCCACAAGCGGCGATAAAGCGGTAACAAGCATCAGAGACTTTCGCGGAGCTTATCTTTATTGGCAATAATCCCGTTAACACAGCGAATTGTGAAAGAGTGCATGTAGCCCGATAAAAGCCGAATACTCTGATTCATGTTGTAAGCTATCAAGGCTTAGCACCTTATTAGTAAACCAAATAGCGTAGAGGCTGGTTAGGCTGTTGGATGTTTGATTGAATTAACCGCGCCTGATTGGCCGATCGTTAAAAGCAGAAAAGAACTCTTTCCATACTGTTAATAAGACTCTAACTGTATTCTTGTTTTCCATTTTCATGCCTAATTCGTTGTCTTAATGGATGGCGCCAGTGCTTTTGAGACAGGCGAATGCAGTTTTAGCCATTTTTCAAAAACCTCCACAAGCGGCTTTCTCGGATAAGCGACACGTTTCCCGCGGCCAAGCGCTTTATGTCCGTCTCCTTCGTGAGTAAGAAAAGTGTTTGTGATCATGCGATGAGCTTTATTGAATAGTTAGGATACAATTTTTGAAAATATTTCTCTACGGCAGAATAATTCGGAGATCGAATAGATCCCATAGCACCTGACTTCTTCTAGTTGTTTTCGAAGACTCATAGATTAAAGGATGGAGCTATTTTTGTTTGTAATCCTCGGTACAAGTTCCTTTTTTTGTTGCCTTAACATACAAATTAAAGAAGAACCGAAAAACTTTCTAAATCCTTTTACTTTGTTGGTTAATTCCAATGAGGCCGCAACTATGAATGGAACAGAATTGGAGACACCAGAATCAAAAGACTCAATCCTGAGCCAAAGTGTGAACTCTGTTTTCTTCCGCGGCTTGAGATCCTCTTCGGCAAGACGCCGCAAAGTCGTTTTTTGCTCGTAAGTTGATGAGTGAACGTCTAAGAGTCATAGTAAGGAAGAAAAGAGCTGATCGTGAGAGACTTCTTCAAGGGCTTTTTCTCTGAGACATGTTTCGTTGATTCCCATTCGTTTTTCAAAACCTTTGGACAGCCAAAGCATCATCGGAATCTCCCTTTGTTCTTTAGGGGCGAAAAGTTCCGTGCGCCGTGAAGGTAAAGATTGTTCTCACCCAAACTTTCTCCGTGATTGCTGACATAAGGGAGTCCGGTGTCATAGTTCCGCAAGCCTTTTAACCAGTCAATTAAAACGGCTAAAAAGTGATCGGTATATAGAATCTCATTATCATAGGCATTCGCTATCTCCTCGCGTGTATAGTTATTAAGTTTTTCGTCCTTGCAGACTGGCTTGAATATCTCAAAAGAAGAGGGATAGCAGCGGTAATAAGCCGGTCCGTGATTTCCCGGCTGATGCATAAATACCACCGTTGTTTGATCAGTGTTCAAAATCTTATGAGTATCGATTCCCGCTAGTAGGGCCTCGTCCATGCATCTTGAACCGGCGCATAGAGAAGGAGCTTTGTTCTTATCTATTTTGAGAGATTCAACTCCGTTGCAGACTCCTTTGCATCCGGATTGGTTATCTATCCAGAATACATTTAAACCCGCTCTTTTGAGAATCGGCAGAAGACTTTTTTCGAGCAGGATACGAGCGCGATCGTAATTTTCTCTTCCTACCCGGCTGAACATACAGGGAAACATCCGTGCTTGTTTCGCAAGAAATCGTTTTCTTAAAAGAAATTACGTTTCTGGCTTTTAGTTGAGGGGTGGTATTACGTTTATATCTACCTAGCCCCCATCCATCAGCTCCGTAAATTAATTGATAAACCTTTTGAAGAACCTTTGATAGTGACAAGACATGGTTATGGCTGGGCCGTAAGGAAAGAACAAACACCAAATAGAGACAAATAAAAAATGAACAAACGAAAAACTCTAAGAAGAACGATGGGAATTCTCTGCGACTCCGAGCCGCCATATGTGCAGCGCTCTACTCAGTCTGTCTTTTTTATGTCCTTCACTCCGCTGAAAGCCAACTGACGGCTTCTGTGATGGACGATATGATTGACAATGGAATAGTCTACGACATCAAACACGGGCGCGCTCCCAGGCTCGGCAGTATCTCCCGATTGTATATTGAGGGGAGTTCCCTATATGCTGTTCCTCATAATTTTTTGAAGTTTAGTTCTGGTTATGCCGAGTACACAGAAGGTGAGGACCTTCATATCTACACTAAGGTCATCAAGGTAATTTCGAAATTTGGGAACAGCGTCTGATGTGGTTTGGTATCTTCTTTTTTGTACTGCTGGTATTTGCCTGCGTGTACTGCGAGTGGTATTTCAGTCGCAAACTTCTTTCGCTCCTTGTTGAACTTACCGGTCAGGCAAGAAAAGCCGAACACTTGATTCAGGATGGAAGAGTCTCTACAGAAGAAATTTTTAAGGGTCCGTGGCCAAATAACGAAATCGGCGATCTTGCCGGAACATTTAAAGCGTTAGTGATAAAACTCAAAAGTTTGGCAATGCGCGAGCAAGATTTTTCTACGGAAGTCAGTCATGAACTCAGAACACCACTGGCGGTAATTGATACTGGTCTTGTGATTTTGAACGAGCAATGTTCGGAGAATTCAAAACAAAAGGCGGTTATCCGGCGCGCGGAGAATGCGGCTGCCCGAATGAAGGGAATGACAGAAGTTTTTCTTAACATCGGAAGGCGACGTGCCAGCCAAGAGCGAGCATTAACCGAGGCTTCCGCTCTTGTGACTCGGAGAGAAGCGTGGTCGCAAGAAGCGGCGGCAAAAGGTCTCAAAGTGAAAATCCTTCTCGAACACCCTTCAGAGAAGCAATTCAACGAAGTATTGGGCGCGAGTGTCTTGAAAAACCTAGTCTTCAATTCCATTTACTACATGGACAAAGGAGAAGTAAGCGTTATCGTTAAAGGCAACACAATCATTGTTAAGGACACGGGTATTGGAATCCGTGAAGAAGATCGTGAAAAAATCTTTAACAGTGGATTCAGAGACAGAAGGCCCCTCCATCAACAAGGATTCGGCCTAAGGTTAGCGATTTCCAAGAAAGCCGCTAAGGCCTTAGGTTGGCAGATCCCGTTAGAAAGTGAGTTTGGCAAAGGCATTGAATTTAGGATTAGCCAAAACGGGACCTTAGATGAGGTGCCGATTAAGCGGAACAGGAGTTGCGGGATCATCCCCGCAGCACTTGCTCCGATTGCCTGAGGAACGACGTTATCTCGATTCCTTGTCTAGTTTCCCAAAATTCCTAGAACAACCAACAAGTTTTCTGATTAAATTCAGAGCAAACAGGTGGTTATGATGCTTCTTCGAGACGCGTAGTAAGGTAGTGTATAAAAAGACAGGAAAATTTCCGATGAACGAAGCGCAATCCAATACAACTCCTAGAGCTGTGAAAATTATTAAATAACGTAAGACAGAAAGCCTCCGGCAGCCGACAGAAATGAAAAAGTTGCTTGAGTTCATGCAAGCTTCTATTACCAATCAAGAAAAGCGGACAAAAGATCAAAAACAGTAATCAACAACGCCTTAGTGAAATTGGTTAAAGACTTTTTTGAATATTTGAATTAGCATGGAAAGTCGTTTATGGCGAAGCCGAAGAGCTTCGATTACATAGCGTTTACAAATAAAATTTTCTTCAACCTTACTCCCACTAGGAGAACTTATGACCTCTAGACGAAATTTTCTTAAAAGTTCTGTGAGCGCAATTGCCATTCCCGTAGGCATGTCCGTTGCAATTGACGTTACAAAGGCAGCGGAATTGCCCAAATGGGACGCTGAAACAGAAGTGCTTATCCTTGGATACGGAAACGCAGGCTCTAATGCCGCAATTGCCGCACATGATGCGGGAGCCAAAGTCATGATCCTTGAAAAAACGTCTGCAGGCGGCGGAAATGTTTCTGTTTCTTCAGGAGGCTTTGTCGTCCCTACAAATAAAGACGACTATTACAAATTTCAAAAAGCGCTCTATGAACTTTCCCGCTCTGAATGGGATCCGGAACTACTAAATATTTTTTGTGATGAATCACTTCGGTTGGGTGATTATGTGAGTTCTTTAGCGCCTGAGGCCAAAATTGGTGTTTACGGCCACGCGGGTTATCAGAACCTTCCCGGCGCAGAATGCGTCAATAAAATGTCAGCTCGTAATGTTCCGGGACCAAAGGGCGGAGACAGACTTTTTGGAATTTTTGATCGAGCAGTTAAAGCTCGCAATATTCCGGTTATGCTCAATTGTCCCGCTAGAAGACTCGTCAGGAGAGGCAATGAAGTCATTGGTGTTGAAGCGCTGAAAGACGGAAATCCTTATCTCATCAAAGCAAATAAAGCGGTGGTTATCTGTACCGGTGGATTCCAAAGCAACCCCGAACTTATGGCACGCTATATCTATGGCAATCCGATGGCTTATCTTGGCAGCCCTGCTCATACCGGAGACGGACTTTTGATGGCTCAGTCTATGGGCTGCGATTTGTGGCATATGAATTCTGTCTCTGCGCCGTTGGGTGTTCAAGTTCCGGGGGTGAAAGCGGGAATTGCCATGGTAACTCGACAGCCAGCATTCATATGGGTCGACCAGGACGGTAAACGCTTCGTAAATGAGAAAAAACTTGATTACCATTGCTCTTGGATGGCGGTCAATAATTTTGATGCCATCAACCATCGTTATCCGAGAATTCCGTGCTACATGATCATGGATTCCAGCTATCTCAAGGCGGGTCCGATTATTTCTAACGGCGGCTCAGGCTGGGCCATTAATCGCGAAGGTTATAAGTGGAGTAAAGATAACCAAAAAGAGATCGACTCCGGAGTCATTATTAAGGCTGATAGCCTTGAAGAGCTTGCAAAAAAATTAGAGATTGCAGATCCATCTGTTCTCGTGGAGACAGTCACTCGATGGAATAAAGATCTGCGAGAAAAAGGTGTGGATACCGAATACGGCAGAACATTGACGGCTGATCCTAATTTGAAAGCGGTTTTCGTCGGCCGAGATGTGAAGAGCTGGTCGGCTCCGATTGAGGAAGGTCCCTTCTACGCCGTTAAGTTAGTTCCTGTTACTTACCACACCATGGGAGGTCCCAAGAAGTCGGTGAGGTCGGAAGTGCTTGATCCTTTTGGGAAGCCGATTCCAAGACTTTACGTGGCAGGAGAACTCGGATCGACGTGGGGACTTACTTATCAAGGTGCGTGCGCCAATGCAGACGCTATGGTGTTCGGACGGATTGCGGGCAAAAATGCTGCCGCTATGAATAACTGGAAGTAATACTCTTTTATACTCCGCGTTGATTGGAGTTGAACCGACGCGGAGTTTTTCGTGTGCTCGGCATGAGTGCGAACTATAGAGTGAAAGTCTCGAACTCGCCCGCTAGTGGGAAGAGCTAGCGAATCCGCGAGGTGTGCACAGTGATGTGTAGGCTGAAAGAAGCGGATAGCGAAACCTTGAACTGACAAACAGAAATCGTCTATAGGCAGGCGCAGAGGATAAGGCTGCTTAATAAGCTGAAGCGATAAAGAAAGAGAACTAAGTTCGGCCTCGAAGGTGACATCGAGGCCGTAAGACATGAGGTTAAAAAGATAAATTAGGCAGGATTTTTGGCTGCATTTTCACCTGCGATACGCCCGTAAGTGAAAATATCGGCCATCGCGTTGCCGCCTACACGATTCGTTCCGTGAATGCCTCCCGTCACTTCTCCTGCGGCGTAAAGTCCGGGGATCACCTCTCCTCTGCGGTCAATCACCTGAGCGTTCTTATTGATAATCACACCGCCCATTGTGTGATGACGCTTCATTGTCACACGCCCGGCATAGAACGGTGCCTTGATGATCTTATTAACGAGTACCGTTTCTGCGCGTCCCAAAGGATCTTTTTTGGTGTCCACCGCCTTGTTATACGTATCAATAGATTCCTTGAGCGCTTCAACAGGCAAACCAGTTTTTTTAGCCAAATCCTCAATTGTGTCTGCAAAATAAAGTGTTCCGGCCTTTAGTGCGGCTTCATTTTCAGGCCCTTTCGAATTTTTTTGCTGTTCAAAACCGACAGCATCTACAATGGTCCATGCGATGGCTTTCGGCTGATCAAGCATAGCGTCTCTCAACACGTCGCGTCTGGCATCTTCTTTGATGAAGCGCTTTCCGTTAAGGTTGACAAAAACGAAACGGTCAACGTGTGTAAAGAGGTTCGGTGCATGTTTTTCGCCAGGTACTCCCCCAGGAATGCATTGAATGTAATCCAAACCTCGGGTCCCAGCACCAATATCAATCATATCGGTGAGAAGATCGCCGGTTGCGCCGGGATGGTTAGTTGTTCCGAGTTTGGCCATGCGTGGATCAGAAATTGCGGTGAGTCGATCGTTTGCAGCAAAACCTCCTGCCGCAACAACAATTGCGTTCGTAGCGCGTATATTAAGTGTTTTACCGCCTTTTTGCTCAATCTTAACTCCCAGTACACGACCGCTCAAAGGCTTTTCACGGATGATTTCGATGACTCGGGAGTTGTACCAAATGGGAATATCTTCCTTTTTACAGACTTCAAGAAGGGCCTTAATGTATGCTCCGCCTCTGGGTCCAAGCGGATTGCGAGCTCTTTTGTAAAGACCGCCGTAAATTTGATAAATATGATCTTGGAATTTAACTCCGTGGTCTTTTAACCATTGGACGCTTTCAGGCGCTTTTTCTGTGAGTTGATGAACGAGTTCTGGATCACCGCGGCCGTCTCCCGCGGCAAGCGTTTGTTCAGCGTGAAGTTGAGGTGAGTCAGTAATTCCGGCTTTTTCATAATCTGCTTTAATTGCCGCATTAAATCCGCCGCCCGCGCGGATGGTGTTGCCGCCGGCAAACATCATCTTTTCCAGTACAACGACTTTCTTTGCTCCGGCTTCTTTAGCCGAAATGGCTGCAGAAAGGCCTGCTCCTCCGGCTCCGATGACAACGATGTTAAAAGTATCATCCCATTTGACGGCTGCTTCAGCAGCTGAAGAAAAGCCAAAACCTAAAGTGCAGGCTGCGGCAGCTGCCGGTGCACTGCCAAGAAAGAATCGACGAGTGAATTTTGTCATTTTGCTCTCCGCAATTGTTTATGGATTGATGCGTGAAATAGTGTTCTCGCTTGAGTGGTAGTCTAAAAAAACTTGACTTCCACCCAAATATCCTATGGGTTATTGACAAAACTCAGCGGTTGGAGTATTGAGATTAGAGCTCCTCTTGAAGTTCAGCTGCTCAACACGGATTCTGCGGCAATAAGACCAAATGTGAAAGCATCCGTCAAGCCGTTACCTCCGATACGGTTTCTCCCGTGAATGCCGCCTGTGACCTCCCCTGCGGCGTAAAGCCCTTTAACAGGCTCTCCCTTTTTTAGACAATTGGCAAGGTCGTTGATTTTTACGCCTCCCATTGTGTAGTGAATTCTCATTCCTACGTGCGCGGCCCAAAAGGGAGGCTGAACGATGGGAAAACGCCTGCTATGAGGTTCGTCGAAACGAATCGAATCATTTCGTTCTTTTATGCTGTGTTTGAGAACTTCTGAAGGAACCGAGAGTAAAGTCGCAAGCTCCTCCAGGGATTCCGCTTTGAATGCCGCACCGCTTTCTGCTGCGCGCACGGCGTCTCGTCGAACGAGAAGATCATAGGTTTTGAGTGCTTCGTTATCAATGATACAAAAACAGCTCTGAGAGGCTTGCGAGAGAATTTTTTCCTTGAGGACATCCCTCCTGGCTCTTTCATCCACAAATCTTTGACCTTGTTGATTCACAAAGATAAATCTTCGAATGTCATTATGGAATCTAACGCGTAGAGTGTTTTTATCAAGTGGTCCGGGAAGACACTGGATCTCATTTAAATCGACACAATCTATTCCGATGGCTTGAGCCGCCAAAAGCATTTCGCCCTTTGAGCCGCTGCTGCAGTTCGTAGGGAGTCTTCCGAGCCTTGCATCGTATTTGGCTACCAAGTTCGGATTTGCCCCGAAACCTCCGGAAGTCAAAATGACGCCCTTAGAAGCTCTTATAAGAAATTCCTTTATCCCCGTGCAAACTCTGACTCCGACAACTCTTTCTTTTTCTTGAATCAGTTTAAAGGCCGAAGTATTTGTCAGAACTTCGGTTTTAAGGGCCATGAGAGAGGAGGTGAGAGCTCTAACATAGGCAGTTCCATTCGGATATATAGGTTTGTGGCACCTCGGGAAATGTGAGCCGTAAATTTCAATAACTTCGTCTTGGAACTTAACTCCTTTTTCTTCTAACCATGCGAGCATCATTGGTGCTTCATGAACCAATTTTTTTATAAGCCCCGGATTTGCTAACTTATCCCCGTTCTCCCAAATGTCTTTGAAGTGTCGATCAGCACAGTCGTCTATACCTAAAGGCTCTTGCCTCTTTGGGTCCACAACACCTAAAAAGCCTCCGGAAATGAGAGTATTTCCCCCTAGGAAAGGATATTTCTCAACCAAAATGACTTTTGCGCCGAGTTCAGAAGCTCTGACGGCAGCGGCGAGCCCCGCGCCTCCGCCTCCCACGACAATGACATCACAGTCATATTTTCGAGAGAACTCTTGAGCGGACAAAGTTTGCAGAGCGGGCAACGTGAACAGAGTTTGAAGAATTTTTCTTCTGAGCATAACTAGTCCTGAATAACGTTGATCTTGCGTAAAAAAGCATAGAGTTCAACTGCGTTTTTACAATCAAGCTTGTGAAAGATAGAGCTTCTCCAGTTTTTTACGGCTCGCTCAGAAACATCAAGTTCAAAAGCGATTACTTTGTTGAGAGTACCTTTTGCGATGTGCTCAGCAGCTCGTTTTTCTGCTGGCGTGAGCTTGTCAAACTTCTCTTTTTTCGCCCGGCTTATTTCTTCTTTTTGACGATGCTCTAAGTTTAAGTTCACAGCCTTAGCCAAAGCATCTTTGAGCCGCTGCGGCTCCGGAGGCTTGACAAGGAAATCGGAAGCTCCTGTCAAAAGAGCTTTCACTGCCATGTCGACATCACCGTGGCCGGTTAAAAAAATTATGGGAAGATCCATTTCTCTTTTTTTCATTTCCTCTTGAAGCTGCAGCCCGCTCATCTCCGGCATTCGTACGTCTAAAATGACACAGCCTGGAAAAAGCGGATCGTCCCGCTCAAGGAAGTCTCGTGCGTTGCAGTATGCTGCAGTACGATATCCGGACATTTTGACGAGAAAATCTTCAGAAGCAAGAACCTTTTCGTTGTCGTCAACGATTCGTATGATTGGGCTGAGTTTTGAGGTTTTCATCATTCTATTTTTTTGAAAGTAATTGCAATCTCAAGTCCTTGTGGCTTACGCTTGAGAAAGTGAATCTGGGCTCTATGTCTTTCAACAATCGCAAGTACAATCATTAGTCCCAGACCTAATCCGTCGATCTTCAAAGAAGATTGGAGAGAGTTTTTCATTCGCACAAGCATGGCGTCATCTATTGGAGGACCATTATCAGCGATCGTAAGTTTCCAATACTGATTCACATCCTCAAGACTTACTTCAATTTTTGCTTTTTCCTTAAGACTTTCACATGCATCAGCCGCATTTCTCAAGAGATTTAGAACGAGAATTTCAAGTTCAAAAGGGTCCCCTTGAATAAGCGCTTTAGTGGGAAGTTTAATAACGACTTCACAGTCAGTAGAGACGTAGAGTCTGAATGCATCAACTGCTTGTTGAATTGCGGAGGTAATGTCGGTTGTTTTCTCAGAAGAAAGTGGTCCGGATGACTTGGCGTATTCTCTGACGCGGTCGACGATCTTTGCTGCTTTTGCCGATTCAGAAGCAATTGCCTCTATACCTTCTTGTACAACCGGATCAAGAGAAGCTTGATTTCCATACATTTTTAAGCCGTTAGCGTAATTTACGACGGTTGAAAGCGGCTGTTTAAGTTCATGAGCAAATAAATTAGATAGCTGTGATAGGATTCCTCGCTTTTCCATTTGGTTCAAGCGCTTGAGTGAATTACGTGCTATTTCGGCCACTTGGTCTCTCTGCTCAATGGCTTTTCTTAATTCTCTAGTACGCTGAAATACCAGTAAATTAGAGCGATAAATATGAAACATCACTCCGATGAGCAGTGCTACAGCTAAGAGTGTTTCAGTTCTATACTTAGTTAGGAAATTTCTGATAGAGAAGGGCTGGCGATGATATGGCCCGATTTCCAGTTTCTTAAAAAGCTGAAGAACGGTGCGAAAGTCGCTGGCGATGCCCCAGGTGGCGTCATCCGGCATTTTGTCCATAGTCAAAAGGCTAACGGAAACAGCCTTGACAACGTCCGGGGTGGCTGAGGGAAAAGACGAAAAAACAAAGTCCGGATAAAGAGGTGTTGAAACTTTGCATTTTAAGGAGGAAGGCATTTCGCCGATGACTTTAAAGGCGGAAGCTTCAGGAATCTTCTCCAGTTCGCAAGATGGAATGACTGCGGCATCTGCTTCTCCTGACAAAAGGTAAGAAAAGACGTCCGGATAATTGTATTTTGTCGTAATTAGATTTCTTTCAAGCTCTTTCGTGTTTATCACCTCAGAGAGCGAGTCCTTGGCGCTAAGCCAGCCTGAAAGAGAAGAATCATCACGGGTGACAATCTTTTTGTTGCCAAGATCTCTTAGGCTGCTGATATCTTTCCTGCTTGCCAAGGTGATGATCGTCGAGCCAATGGATTCAGAAGCACTTCGAGCTTGTGAGGAGTGACGAGTAGCAATTTGTCTCAGACCTTCTGAAGAAGGGTCAAACGAGGCAAAAAAGCCTGCGGGAGAGATAAGAAAACTAAACCCATTGCGTTTAATTTCTTCCCGACTCTCCGTCCCTTGAATTTCTTTTGTGATGAATTTATATTGAGGTAGAGATTTTCTAAGGTGATCAATTGTCGGCGCAAACGTATTGATGTAGAACAATGGGTCCTCTGTAAAAACGAGAGCTATTCTTATTTCTTTTTTAAGCTCAGTTGAGTAAATATTGAGAGAGCAAAATAATGTAAGGACGATGAAAAGAAATTTGATCTTTAGCATTGTCGACTTCCAACCATCTTCATTGTTCCTTTCATTTTCTGTATTTACTTCTTCTTTGTACATAGGAATTTGTACCGATTTATCTTTTAATTGTCTGAGGATAAAAACCATTAGTTAGGGGATAATTGTTTCAAGACCAAAAATAAACGGTCTAATATTTTTACCATCACCACAAAGATCATCAAAAGGATGCAAGGAAAGCGTTATGAAGAAATATGCCCTAATTAGTGAAGATGGGAAGTTAAATAGTCCTTGACTAGTTTTTAGGGGGGTACACTGATAGGCAAATTATTTGTTGTACGTTCCGCTTCGTCAAAGGTAATTTTTCGGTCAAGAAGTTAACGAACTACTCATTGAGTAAAAGTGGAAGGAAGGATCCGGAGCCTTATGGCTTCGGATATAGTGCCGGATGGATTTCCCGACTGAAAGGTTCTTATAATTCAAACAGCGAAGAAGTTACAGTGACAAGTTTTATCAACTCGACTGCGCAGTCAGAGGGGTTGATCTTGTACTGTGCGGAAAATATTCGTAGAAGGAAAATGCCCAACAATTCACATCCTTTTTTTGTCTCCGCTTTCTTTATTCCGTTCTTTTTGCATGGTCACCTCCGAAAGAAGCTACTAAAACCAAAGTTGATCTGTAAAGGTCCGACTTGCTGCTGTATTTTGAAGACCTTGGCTATAGGACGCTGCCATGGAAAAGTTATCCTTAATATCTTTCCATATTTCGTTGCAGGATGGTATTAGTCTTTTTGGAAATAAAAGTGTTTATCTAAGAAGCTGCCGATCAAATAAAGATTCCGTCTGTTTTGAGCCGATTCCGCCAAAACCTATGCGATAAACCGCTACAGGACTTATCTGACCAAGCAGAACTAATGCCAAGGACAAACTGTCCAAAAGTGGAGGTATTGTGTTTATGAGAAGCGATCATGAGATTAATTTTTTAGCTGTCAATAGTCACAGACCAGCGAGCCAGATATTGTCTGTTTTAACAGAAAATGAAGATCCTCTTTAAACTTTTTAATCAAAAATTAAAATGCTTAAGGACTTAACATTCAGATCATTTGCTCTATATCATTTTTCTCTATCAACTTTGGAGGTTGTGTTGACCACAGGTTAAAGTTGTTTTGAGTTATTTAAGAAGCTGTCCAGAACAGCATTAACAAAACTTGGCCGGAAATAATTCTCAGGAACATAGCCAAGGGATAAACCGTTGAGTAAGAAATAACCGCTATTCCACGATCTGACAATGTGGAAGTAAAGCCGAGAACGGTTGTATTAGTTGAACAGCCGGCAAGAAAACCTGCAATTGAATGGAAATTCATATGCAAAAACTTGCGGGCAATGACCCCTGCAATAAAAAGTGGAATCACAGTGATAGGAATAGCCAAAAGAACATAAAGATAACCGCTTCCGTTTAGAAATGCTTCAAAAAATGGTTTTCCGGCAGCCAGACCGACACTTCCGAGGAAGAATGCCTGTCCCCATTCCCGAAGCATCAGGTTGGCCGAGTGAGTGGTGTAGGTAACCAGGTGAAATCTTGGCCCGTAATAACCTAATAAAATGGCAGCAATTAACGGACCTCCCGCCAATCCTAATTGGATGGAAATAGGCATTCCGGGGAAGCTAATCGGAAGAGCACCTAAGATAACACCAAAAGCAATGCCGGCAAAGATGGCGACTACATTCGGTTTTTCCAGCTGTTTTTCACGGTTACCCATTAAGGCGGCTAGTCTGGCTACTGCGTTAGTCGGACCGACACAAATTAAAGTATCGCCGAGTTGAAGACGCAAGGAGTTGTATGGGAAAAATTCAACTCCGGCGCGAGCCACTCTGGTGATATTGACACCATCAAAACGACTTAAATGCAAATCTTCAATGCGGATACCCTGCATTTTAGGATCAGTTACCCGGATTCTCTGATTACGGATAGGGGAGTGGGCTGTGGCTAAATCAATTTCAGTATCTTCTTCCCCGCAGAAAGCGCAGACAGCGGTTTTATGTTCAGCATTAGAAACAATTCTAAGTTCATCTCCAACTTTAATCACGCTGTCAGCGGTAGGACTGGTGATGGTGCCGTCGTGCAAAATCCGAGAACAAATAAACGGTCTTCCGATAATTTCTCGGACTTCTCTGAGAGTAATGCCGTCCATTGCCTTGTTTAAAGTTTTGACATGATAGAAGATAGGAGCACGGTTCGTGGTTTCCTGCTCTTTATCCCATTTTTTGTCTTCTTCCTGTAAGTTAACTTTGAAAATTCGTTTTAAGGTAATAATGACACCCATCAGGGACAGGACACCGAAAGGATATGCGCAGGCGTATCCGACCGTTATGTCTTCTTGTGAACCGATAGTTGTCAGAGCTTCTTGAGTGGCACCTAAACCCGGTGTGCTGGTGACAGCTCCAAACATAACACCCAAAATCTCGGGTAACGTGACAGCAGGTCTGACAAGGAAATACAAGCTCATGGTAACCACCAGGCTTAATAAGATTGCCAATACCATTAATCCCGACAGGCCAAAACCGTTGCTTTTGAAGGTTGCAAAAAAAGAGGGACCAACCTGTAAGCCGATAAAAAAGACCAACAATATCAGTCCGAAATTCCGGAAAAATGACATCAAGGAAGCATCAACACTTACTCCTAGATAACTAGCTATCAATCCAAGAAACAAGACGCAGGTAGCACCAAAGGAAAGGCCGAAAATCTTGAGCCGACCCAGGTAAAGCCCTACCGAAATCACGATACTGTAGACGAGAATTCCGTGACTGAAGGATGCGGAGTCAGAAAACAAAGAAATGAGCCAGTTCATTTTGAATCTTTATTTACAGAAGAATGTCCGTTTAATCTTTTTGATCTTAAAAACTTGAGAGGAGGAAAACAAGAAATCAGCCAAGTTTTTATTTATCACATGCCATTTTCCTAAATTTACCTATTCTGAAAGGCTATGTTGACTTTTAAAAATAAATGTTGTGGAATTAACCTCTTGGCTTAAACCATGGTATTGAGAATTAAAGAAGGCGGAAGGTCATAATGAAATTAGCTGAAGCATTGATAGAAAGAAAAGAATTAAACACAAAGATTGCAAGGTTGAAGGCGCGGCTTCTCGATAATGTTTTAATTCAAGAAGGTGATACCTTGACAGAGGATCCATCTGAATTAATGAGAGAATTCAATAATTCATTTGACCGTTTAACAAAGGTAGTTAACGCGATTAACAAGACTAATGTCGAAACAAAAGTAGAAGGAAAATCATTGGCTCAATTGATTGTTGAAAGAGACCTACTAATTAAGAAAGCCTCGATTATGCGGGAAATTGTTGGGAAAGCCAGTAACCGGGTGGATCGTTATTCAAGAAGCGAAATTCTTATTCTGACAACAATCGATGTCAATCAATACCAAAAACAAATTGACGATATTTCTGCAGAAGCCAGAAAACTTGATTCTAAAATCCAATTTTCTAACTGGAATACTGAGGTAGAACTCGACTAAAAGTTAAGGATGTAGCTTAAAGAATTACGGGCGATTACCAAAAAACAATTATTGCTGATTTCCGGAGGGGATCATTTACTGTACTACTTTTCCTCCTGACAGTATTTGAGAACAGTGACAATTTATTTTTACTACCACGGTTTTGACGAAATTCTTTATGCGAGGGTGGGTTGTGGGACACTTAAAATTTTTACCAGTCAATTAAGCAATTGATACCTTATGAATATTTTTCAGTATTAGTACTGACCATATTTTTACCTAGTTATTAACTCTCATAAACTTTAATTAGCCGGAAATACAAGATAGGAATCCTTATTTTTCAAATAGTTGAGTGACAATCAATTTCATGAATCAAAAGACGGTGACAAAAATGCAAAGCCTTTTTTCGTGAAACTCAAATTCACAATATGAAAGTTTAACCGGTTCGTTATATCCTCCATTTTTGCGTTATTTCTTCATTATTTACAAGCAATGGATTGGATTATTAATCTTTGGACCGACAGCAATTCGATTGCCCATATTCTTCTCGTTTACGCTCTCGTTATCAGCGTCGGGATGTTGCTGGGACAAATCAAAATTTTTGGAATCTCTTTAGGAGCAACATTTATCCTGTTCGTGGGTTTGGCCTGCGGATACGCAGGAATGACAGTTAATCCGACTGTTTTGTCTTTTGTTCGCGATTTTGGTTTAATTCTTTTTGTTTTCTTTATAGGACTGCAGGTCGGGCCCTCATTTTTTTCTTCTTTCAAAAGCGGAGGGTTTCAGCTCAATTTTCTGACTCTGGCAGCAGTTGTTCTTAGTTTGATTGTTACCGTTGCGATCTTTTTTATTTTGAATGAAAAAGTATCTTTACCCGACATGCTCGGTGTTTACTTCGGAGCCGTCACTAACACTCCGGGTCTTGGTGCAACCCAAGAAGCTCTGAAAGTGATGAATTACACCGGGGAAGACATCGCAGTTGCTTACGCATGTGCTTATCCTTTAGGTGTTGTCGGAATTATTGCAACAGCCATCTTACTCAGAGTGATTTTCAGAATTAATCTGAAAGAGGAAGATAAGCACTGGGAAGATGCACAAAAAGCAAACAATGATGCTCCAATTTTCTTTCATGCTGTTGTGACCAATCCTGCTTTGGAAGGGAGAACTATCCGTCAAGTCAGAGATTTTGTCGGACGTCCCTTTATTTGTTCTCGTGTTCTGCATGATGGGATAGTGTCTTCTCCGTCAGCTGAAACCGTGTTACATACGGGGGACGTTCTCAGAATTGTCTGCGCGGAAGAAAATAAAGACCCAATCGTTGCGTTTTGCGGCAAGGAAGATCCTGAGGTCGATCTGGTCACTGAGTCGTCTCCGATCACTTCCAGAACCATCAGAATTACTAAAACCGATGTGAATGGTTTAACTGTTCATGACCTTCACTTGAGCAAGTTTGACGGTGTCAATATCACACGAATTTTCCGTGCCGGTATGACTCTGTTTCCGTACAACAACCTGCATCTCCAGCTAGGAGACAGAGTCTACTGCGTAGGCCCTGAAAGATCGGTCGCCAGACTCGCAGATAAACTGGGCAACCAGGAAAAGAAGCTTTATCATCCAAATCTGGTATCTATTTTTCTGGGAATGGTCATCGGGATTTTATTCGGCAGTTTGCCGATTGCCATTCCTGGGCTTCCGGTTCCTCTTAAACTTGGTTTAGCAGGCGGCCCTTTAATCATCGCCATCCTCCTGGGATATTATGGGCCAAACTTCCGATTAATTACCTACACCACAGAATCGGCCAATTTAATGCTCCGTGAGATGGGAATCGCTCTGTTCCTTGCCAGTGTAGGTCTTAATGCCGGAAAACCATTTGTGGAGGCAATCTGCAACGGGGAAGGTCTGTTATTTGCAGGATTAGGCATTTTCATTACGGTTATTCCTTTGATAGTTGTTGGTTGTCTCGCAAGGATACGCTACAAGATGAATTACCATTCAATTGTCGGAATGATAGCTGGTGCCACCACCGATCCTCCAACTTTGGCTTACGCTGCGACACTGTCTGACAAGAATAGTTCTGCCATTGCTTATTCGACGGTTTATCCTCTTGCGATGTTCCTCAGAATTCTGTCAGGGCAGTTTGTCTTGTTAATCCTTTGGCAATATGTTTCCTAGAAGCAAAATTCTTTTACAATTGAACGATTACGTAATCCTTTTTAAATAAAAAAAATGACATTGAAACCGATTTCAGTGCTCGCCGCTTCAGTGGTAGCAAGTACAGCATTAGCTAATCCGTTTTATACAAATACCTTGGACATGACCTCGTTTGCTCAAGATATTCTTGAAGAAAGGTTGTCCATGGCCGGTCCTTTATTTAACGGATGGGAACAGACCTATAAGATGGGAGATCCTTGGCTTGTGGCAGCCGGCGGAATTAATAAGGCTAAACATTTCGATGATGAAGACGGTTATAAAACAAAATTTGCCGGAGGATATGCCGGCTATGACCACGGTATCGGTGACTTCCGTATCGGTCTTGCTATCAATGCCGGCGGCGGAAAGATTACCGGGATTAACATCGATGAGCTTGATGTAAAGACAAAATGGTGGGGTACTAATCTTTACAGTACCTGGAAAGGTAAAAAAGTTAATGTGATCGCCAACGTAGGGTACCTTCGTACTTATGACAAGTCTGAAAACGAGTTGTTTAATAAGACAGAAAGCAGAGCGATTACTGCCGGTTTGAAGTTTGAAACAAGCTTTATGGTCGGACCAGTCAGCTTTGTTCCGTACTACGGAGTCCGGTTTACTCACCTTAAAGGAGAGGGCTTTGATGCTCTAGATGATCAAAGCGGGGATATTTCTATCCATAGCAAAACAGCCAAGTTATGGCAGTTCCCGGTTGGAGTCAATGCCGGATATGAATTTACCTGCGGCGGCGGTTGGAAGACAAGAACTTTTCTTGATTTAGGAATTGTTCCGACCGTCGGTGACAGAAAAGTCAAGAATTACACGGAGTTTGCAAGTTCAGATTCCCGCATTGCCAATACCTTCCTTTACAAGGGACAATTTGGTCTAGAAACTTCCAAAGGACAACATGCATTCGGTCTGAATTACCGGACAGCTGTGGCTAATCATGGAAGATTTAATCAGGCTCTTACCTTAAATTATCAGTTCATGTACTAAAAAACGACTGAACGATCTAAAATACAAAGCTCAGCTCCAAAAAAGAGCTGGCTTTTTCTTTTTATAAAAAATATTTAGGGAAATTATGTTTAAAAAAGTTCGTACAAGAATTGCACCGAGTCCAACCGGCATGATGCACTTAGGTACAGCCCGTACAGCTATTTATTGTTGGGCTGTTGCTCGTCATTTTGGCGGAGAGTTTCTTCTCAGAATTGAAGACACTGACCAGGAGCGTTCTACTCCCGAGGCCACACAGGTCATTCTTGATGCGATGAAATGGCTTAACCTTGACTATGATAATGCCGGCCATGTGACTTATCAGATGCAACGTCTTGACCGGTATAAAGAAGTCGCCAACCAGTTGCTTGAAAAAGGCCTGGCCTATAAGTGCTATGCCACAAAAGAAGAGTTGGAACAGATGCGCGAAGATCAGAAGGCCAGAGGCGAAAAACCGCGTTATGACGGCCGCTGGCGTCCTGAAAACAGCGTAGGAAAGCCTATCCCTGAAGGAGTAACGCCGGTCATCAGATTCAGAAATCCGGACGAAGGCACAGTTACCTGGAATGATGCCGTTTATGGTCCGATTTCTATTGATAATAAAGAGCTTGACGATCTCGTTATCATGCGTGGTGACGGTATTCCAACCTATAACTTTGCGGTTGTTATCGATGATATGGACATGGAAATCAGCCATGTTGTCAGAGGTGCTGACCATATCAACAACACTCCGCGCCAGATTAATCTTTACAAAGCCATCGGCGGCCAGATTCCAACATTCGGTCATTTACCGCTGATCCATGGTGAAGATGGTAAAAAGCTTTCTAAGCGTCATGGAACAGTCAGTGTTCTGGCCTATGATGAACTTGGGTTCCTGCCGGAAGCACTCTTTAACTATATGGCAAGACTTGGCTGGGCTCACGGAGATGATGAAAAATTCACCCGTGAAGAATTAGCTAAATGGTTCAAGCTTGAAGACTGCAGCCGCTCTGCAGCTCAATTTAGTATGGATAAACTGCGCTGGTTAAACCACGAATATATTAAAGAGGCTGATAATCAGAGATTGGCTGATCTGGTTAAACCACGGCTGGAAGCAAGAGGGGCCGACTTAGATAAGGATCTGGATCTCATCGGGATCATTGATTTACTTAAGGAACGCGAAGCTACATTAAATGAGTTGGCTGACGGTGCTATGTTGTTCTACAAGGACAACGATCATATCGATCTGTCTGTACTTGATGAATGCATCAAGGACCCAGCAACCAGTCAGGAAGCGTGCCGTCTGTTCCTGGAAAGAAGCAAAGACATGGAATGGAAGAGAGAAGATATCAACACTCTTATCAGAAGCATCATGAAAGAACTCAAGATCAAGATGCCTCATATTGCTATTCCGTTACGTGTTTTAATCACCGGAGAGAAACATACCCCGTCGATTGATGCAACCTTAGAACTCTTTGGCAAACAAAGAGTTAGAGATAAGCTTGAAGAAGGTCTGACAAACTGGGTAAACCGCACTAATCAAAATTAGTTACAATTTACGCTAACTGATTTATTAAGCTTAGTTGACGAGGAGCGAAATATACTTTAATATTCGCTCCTCGTTGCTTATCGGGGGTATAGCTCAGCTGGGAGAGCGCTTGCATGGCATGCAAGAGGTCAGCGGTTCG
>CANTYJ010000096.1 GCA_947854175.1 uncultured Turicimonas sp.
CATTCGGTAGCAAGATCAAGTCCAACGGTGTAGGCGCAACTTTGAAGATCGCTTTCTAACTTAATTATCTTGTTGAGAGGATAAGGATTGAGCACTGCTTTCCTGAGGTTCTCAATCCAAACAACAACCGGGCATGAGTAAGTTTCATGTCCGGCTTTTTTTAACTTTAATGGTTCACGTTTTAAGTCAATGAACTTAAATTAGCCACATCGAGCAAGTGCTAATCAGACAAGTTTTTTAGTTCAGCTACGAGAACTTTTGCATGTTCTGCAGCCTTAGACAAAACGTCGTCTTTTCTAGCAGAGTTCATTATTTCAGGTAAATAGGTCATATCAAAACTGTATACCGGTTTACAGAGCTCAATTCCGCACAATTCTGCGGAAGCTTCCTGTGGTTTAAGGAATTCCGGAATAGTCATATGGAAATCACCTTCTTTTGTGTAATCTTCTGCTGATCCACCGAGGGTGAAAGATAAAACAAGTTTCTTACCGGTTAACTTCCGCTTGCTACCGTAAGCAAAGTTGTACAGGAAAACTAAGTCGAAGTATTGCTTCAACAAATACGGATAGTCATACCAATTAAAAGGATATTGGAAGACAATTACATCTGCTTCTAAGAGAGCCTTTTGTTCTGCTTCAATATCAATTTTGCCGTCCGGGTATAAATCGTAGAGAATTCTTTGTTTAGCTTGTGGGAGAAGATTCTTCAACTCACCCATTATTTCTTTATTAGCGTAAGAATTTTTGTAGTCAGCATGGCCACAAACAATAAGAATGTTCTTCATATACTTACTCCTTAATGGCCGAACATTCTAGTACTCCGAGCTAAATACGCAAATGAAAACAACCCATTATGAGAAAGTCAATCGTTTACCAAAATATTGGAACATAAGCCATTTTTCTATATTTTTTTAGATTTTTTTGGATTATGTTCCTATAACTTTTACTTTCAGCCTGCATCCGTAACAGATAGATCTTCATTTCACTTAGAGCATTAGTTTTACTTTGAGAAAGAAAACCTTCAGCAACCGGCATAGGACGCATCATTAAGCTATAAATTAAATATCTAACTTTCTGAGAGTGTTTGGACCTGATAGACGACACTTCAGATGATAGGAATATCGAGCCATCCTGTATAAAGATGGCATTTGTTTTCAAAAAGACTGCTTTCATTTTCATATTGATGATTCTTGAAAGATTTTTTGCAGACTTCCTTCTTTTCAAAATATGTACTTGAAAAAAGGACTTTAAGAACGGACGACTTAGTCTTTCTTCCAGTTCCGATTAGACATTTTTTTCTGACATTGCGTTTAAGGAAATTGGGTAATACTACCTAAAGAAACTTTATAAGTTCTTACACTTATCTTCCTAAAAATACTACTTCTCTTTTAAAATTCGCGCTCTTTAGTTGAACTGTGGGTAAACCACTCATGTCCGGTTGATGTCGTCCTGAAGACCGCACAGGATGGACCGGAATTTGCAACGGCCCTGTTTTCCTCTTCCGGGTTTGGTAAAAATCCGGTCGGATTTCAAATTCTCAGAAATTGAAGGGTTACGTGCACCATTCGGACTTAACTCGGATGGCATTCTCTTCCTGCAATGGCAGATTAACTCTGTAAGAGCTCGATTACCTGACCTACAGATAAGAGAAACCACACTTAAGAATCCCTTTTAGCGGGAGTAAATAGTTTTAGGTGGTGGCTCAAGCCCCACCGTCATTTTTTACTGTTATGACAGAAAACAAAACACACAGTCAACTTTTATTTCTCAATCGGAGAAAACGGCAGAGACTTTTTCATCAACGCAACTGGCACGGTTTCTTTTCTCCAAATAAAGAATGTCTTCCCGGATTTGCTAAGAAGCCGGCTGAATATGAATTTGTTATTCATAAACTCTGCAGTTATTACAACTCTTTTCATGCGACTAAGACCAAGAACTGTTCAGTTCTGACTAGTCAAAAACGGCGTCAGTTTTACCTTCAATTTTTTGGAAAAGTTTCCACGAAGTTCAAGATTGACCCGAGAAGTTTGAAACCTAAGCATGTGGAATGGTATTTCAGCGAAAAGATTAATCAAGCTAAGGACTCCGGAACTGCTCATAGTTCCATAGTCCGAAGTATTGCGAATGAAGTCTCAATGCTTGAATTCTTTTCTTTATGGATCGGGAAGAAAGGACTTATCAAAAGTTCTAATGAATATCTTAAAAAACTTGCACCGGATTTGATAAACGCTAAACCTCCAAAAGTCAGAAACACCTTTGTTTCAGGAGAACAACTTGCTGAGATTTTGGAGAAAGCTTTTAAGACAGATTTGTTATTCGGGATGCAACTTCTTTGTATGGCCTTATTTGGCTTAAGGAACAAAGAGGCATTATCGCTTAACCCTGAAGAATCAATCTCCACAGAAAAGGTTGACGGAACCGGAAACGACAATTTTGGGAAACTGGAAATTTTCCCCAATAGCGGAGCTAAAGGAGGACGACCACGGACGATTCTTTTTTATACTCAGGAAGAAGCGTTCTGCGCAGAAAAGATTAAGAGGTTTGCCAAACAAGCCGGACTTCGTTATCTCAGGCATCCAAACCATGGTTTAGAAAAAGCTTTGTTTTGTTTTCATCAAACTGCTAAACGACTCGGATTGAGAAGTAATGATTTTCAGGGATCGGCGTACTCGTTTCGTCACTCCTATGCTCAAGCACTTCACGCTTTTCTAACTAAGAAATCTATTGACAACCCTGCAGGAAAAGATTCTGAAGAAAATCATCTTGCTGTTTCTATTGCCCTCGGTCACTATAGGAAAAACATCACCGGTGTTTATTGCGGAAGTTTTCAGCCGATTGGAAAAGATATAGGTAAAGATTTAGTAAGAAGGCTTCTACATCCTTCAACATCACTTTCAACAGCGAAGACAGTACTAATTTGCTGGTTAAGAGAATTTTTTCAGCAGGATCCAAAAGGAGCGATCTTCGCCACCATGTGGTTCATGGATAAAGATTCGCCCATCAACAATCCTGATTTTATGGGCATGTTTAGCCTTTTTGAAAATGAAAAGAAATCCATGACGGAGTCCGACTACATCATTGAACGCTGTGTGAAATGCTTTGGTTTTGAGGAAGAAAGTTTTGCCGGTTTATTGAGACGATATGCGAATTGTCTGCCTCAGGATGAAATTGAACAGCAATTATGGACTCCATATTTTTCGAAATTGTCTTTGCCGAACTGAAGGTGGAAGAAGTCTAATCATTCTTAAGACGATGAGAGGATAGAAAACTAAATGATAAGTCTTGTAAAAGAATTAATTCATCCAACTAAAGTAGTTAGTTGCTATAACGATACAGAACTATTGTTAACCTTTTACAGTTTAGATTATCACTGCACCAACAACATCCCGCAAGCTTAGTTCTTCATATTGAAGATGGTGCTCACTCCGCGGGATTTCTTTTTATTGAAAGTATGAAAACAAAAGATTCAACAACTAATAAAGTATTCAATAAACCTCATACATCTTTCGAAGAACAAATACAAAAGTTAAAAGACAGAGGTCTAATTATCAATGATGAAGATTCTGCTGTAACGTACTTAAAGATAACTGGGTATTATCGATTAGCTCATACCTCTATTTCTTGGAAAAGAAAGTGCCCATTCCTCTTCTAGAAGTCACAAATTCAAAAAAGAGCTTCCTTTGAACAAACCATCTCTTACTATGTTTTCGATCAGAAGCTTCGTCTCCTAGTTATGGAGGCAGTCGAGAGAATAGAGGTTGCGATCCGTTCTTCATGGGCTCATAAAATGTCAGAAGAGTTCGGCTCGCATCCCCATTTAAATAGAAACCCTTTTGAAAATTTCACTGAATATCTGCAAAGTTTGAATCTGCTGATACAAGATTTAGATCGTACAAAACACTTGTCCTCTGAAGTTACCCACTACTTCTCCTCTTATACCGAGCTTCCGATTCCTCCAATATGAATGGTAACTTCTAGCATGAATTTCGGAGAGTTGTTACGATGGGTCAAAAATACTAAGAGCAACAGTGTAAAAAATATGTCGCTGGAATTGCAGGCATCCCTAATATCAACATCTTCAATGGAGTCATGAGAAATCTTCAAACTGTTAGAAATATCTGTGCTCGTCATAACCGTCTATGGGATAGAAGATTTAATACTAAATTGCCCTACATTGAAAAGCGCATAGATCCCCCTATGGTTCAAATGGAGCGCTCTAAGAAAACAGACACAAATAGAGAAGCAGACAACCGGATTTACAACGAGTTGTTAGTGCTTGCCCATATCATGCAATCCATTAGTCCTTCTTCAACTTGGGGCCGAAGAGTCAAAGAACTAGCCCACCAGTCTTTGAAAGACGATGAGTAAGCAGAAATTGGATTTCCATATGATTGGAGAAATAGCGGAATCTGGAAAAATTAAAAACCGACGACATGTTCGCTTTATTAGCTACTAAGAAAAAGTCGTTTCACCGTACTGTATCACAAGATTAGACTGTCCGCTTTGATCGTTAATTGCTGAGCATATCACTTAGTGTCCAATTTCCCGTTATTTGGAAAAATATCGGAGGCTCAGCTTCCGTTTTTCCATCTGAAATACCAAGAAATTCACAAAGAAATCTCGAAAAATAAACGACCAAAGCTCTAACCTCAACTTCATAAAACCAAAGTTGCTGAGTTTCATAGCAAACCCAAGGACTTTTGCATTGTCTTAGTCTCCAACGCCTGTAATGCCCGGGATTATTAACTTTTGCGATTGATATACCAAAATTGCATAAATATTTACCGGTCTCTCCTCTAGATAGCTCATGTTTGTTTGCATTATCAATATCCTGAACTAGCAGAAACAAGAGAAAATATTTATTTATGATAGGAAAGTTGTGAATTTGAGAACTGAATTTTTTATCGAACAAAAAAGAGATGTCTTTTTTAGATTCTGCCTCTTTTTTCAACGATTTATTTTGAGAATTCAACAAAGATGGCAAAACTAAATCGGTTAACAACCGGCGGATATCTGATATGAATCTTCGTTCAGCCTTTTTTCTTTCGTTCAAAATAGTTGGGTCTATTATTCCAGGCGAAAGGAACTTAAATCTTTCGTAATTAGTACCTAATTCTGAATTTAAAGAACATAGTTCTTCCCATATTCTCATAGCCTCATTTACAAAATTCACCTTAACACACAATTGTGAAAATAATGTAGATGCAAAAACTGCTTTTTTTAGGGAGTGTTCAAGATAAGAAGGCAGTATCAATGGTCGTCCGGCATAATTTAAACTTGGGTGGAACATTAAAATTATTTTATATGAAGGCGAAACTGTTACTCCGTCCCGAATAATCCATCTTTTTTCATCTTCTTTATAGAAAGGCCATTGTCCAATCTCCATCCCTTTGATAGGCGGAATAGAGGTTTTCTTCTTGAGGGAGGGATCATCAGGGTTCACGCAACCTTCAAGAAGCGCTCCATCTTTTGTTCTGTAATAAAACTCTTGCAATAAGGGGCTTCGTAATTCTTGTGTATACATATAAAAGTCTCTTTTTTTTATACTTAAAAATTAGTAGATTCAATATCGGACAACGATATGAAAAATTAAAGTTTGACTGGTAAGTACATATTCCCTTCAACCCTTACACTAAGAAAACTCCTATATTGATAAAATTTTTTAAATAATTATAAATTATTTATCATTAAAAGAGAAAAGATCTCTTTTAATGTATAATTTTGATAATTGTTTAGCTTTTGAAAGAACAAAAAGGAGATTTGCAGTGTTCTTATCATTTAAATTAAAAAACTGGAGGTGCTTCAGAGATGAACAGAATTTCACAATGGAAGCCTCCAGAGAAGACAATCTGTCAGAAACATTAACAAAAATAAACAAATTTCGTATAAACCTTCTTCCGGTTACAGCTATTTATGGGGGAAATGCTTCTGGAAAATCAAGTTTTATAAAAGCGATTCGGTTCCTCCAGCATTTAGTGACAAAAGAAAAGGATTTAAAAACAGTTTCTTTGTCTCCCCTTTCTTTTCAGCTTGACCCAGAAAATTCAGAAGAGCCCTCTTCTTTTGAGTTAGCCCTCTTTTTAAATAACAATATCTACATTTATAGTGTTGTATTGAATAAATTTGAAATTCTTAAAGAAGAACTGTCACTCCAGAATACTTCAAGTACTAAAACCATCTTCAAGCGGGATAAAAAATTAGTCACTGTCGGAAAGTTTTTAGAAAAAAAACTTAACAAACAAAAACTAGAGGCAATTCAGACGTTGTTGGGCAATGGCCAGACAGCTTTGAGTATGGTACAAAAATTTGATGAAACTCATTGCAAGCTGGTCTACGACTGGTTTGTTAATCATTTACAGGTAATTACCCCTGACTCTAGAAGAACTTATGCTTCAGAAGATGAAACAGTTACATCTCAGTTTATTTTGACTTGCTCAGAACTCTTAAAAAAACTTGGTACCGGTGTTGAGGGAATTAGGCCCTTTCTGTATACAGATCCTTTACCCGGAGCTGTAGAGCAGTTGATGAATGAAGTGCCTGAGGAGAACGTTTTGATTTACACCTGTCCTGACATTGGTTGTTTAGTTTTAAAAAAGGAAAACGGAAAAACCATCGCAAACAAGCTATTCACCACTCATTTGGACAAAAATGGTAATGAAATATGCTTCTCTTTTTCTGAGGAGTCTGAAGGAACCATCAGATTGCTTGACATTATCCCAATATTTGCAATGTTAGAAGATTCGGATGCAAAAAAATTATTCTTAGTCGATGAGATAGAACGAAGTCTTCATCCAAAATTACTAAAGCATCTCCTTGCAAGATATCAGAATTATTGCAATCCGGATAATTTGAATCAACTTATTTTTACTACCCATAATGTCGAATTGTTAGATAAAGATTATTTAAGAAGAGATGAAATTTGGTTTTGTGATAAGGCTATTGACGGCAGTTCTGAACTCTATTCACTGTCAGCATTTAAAGATGTAAGAATTGACACCAACCTCAAAACTAACTACATGGACGGCGTTTGGGGCGGAGTTCCGTATCTGGCCGGCTCCGGAGGTAAAAATCAATTGCCTACTGCAACAAATTTCCACACGGAGGCCAACTATTTTTGGACACAAAATAGTGAAACTTATTATTTAGGAGATGCAACTTATCGGATGGGTTATTAATATGTCTCAATCTCCTGAACAGAAACAGAAAAAACGTTTAGGGCCTGTTAGAAGACGAGCTCTTCCTGTTAAACATACCAAGCCAAAGTTAGTTGTTGTAGGAGAAGGATTAACAGAAAAAAGCTATTTCGAAAATTTAAAGGCTATTTATCATAATGTGGCTATTGTCCTCTTGAACAATAAAAGAAATTCTGATCCAAACTATTTACTTTCTCTAATTAGTAAGTATGAAGAAGATGGGAATTACTATGATTTTGCTGCCATCGTTATAGACAACGATGGCAGATCGGACGAAAGCATTAAAAACTTATTTAAATGGCAAAAAAACAGAAAAAACTTTTTGTGTATTTCGTCCCCCAACATTGAATATTGGTTTCTATGTCACTTTGATTGCAAGAGAAATATAAGCACAACTAAAGAGTGTAATGAAGCCTTAGCCCATCTATTGCCGAACTATAAAAAAGGAAAGACTCCAAAAGAAGTCCTGTTTGAGCCCAACATTAGAAAAGCTATTGAGAAAGCAAAAACTCAAGTCAGTTCCGTATATCTAACAGAAATCCCTCAGAAAGGTACAAACTTATATGGCGTGGTTGAAATCATACTTAACAATCAGGGAAGCCCAAAGAAAACTTAAAGAGTCTCAGTTAGCAGCTCCAAATGTCCTTTTTATTTACGACAACCAAAGTTTTTATAGTCAGGAAAAAATAGATGTTTGTGAACTAAAAAAGCAAATTTTAAACATCTGTAATAAACATGGGGTTCAAGGCCTACTCTTTGTCTTATCAAGTTTTTCATTTGACATTGACGCAGCGTTCGAATTAACTTTCTTTTTAAAGAGTAAAAAAATAACTTACGATGTCTTATTTAATGAGAAATTAGGTAGCTTTGGAACAGTCTTGGCTTTAGGAGCAAAACGAATTTTCGAAGGAAGTTGCGGTGCACTATCACCGATTGATCCAACGTTCCCTTCCCATGGGTTCCCATTAGGAAGAAGTCCACAGGGACAGCATTGGCATATAAATCCTTTAGAAATCAATCCATTCAAGAAGTTTCTTCGGCTTCATCTAAAAAGTTCTTCTGAAGAATCATTACGAGAATTCATAGAGTTAGAACAAACTTTTTTTCCGGATTCATTAGTTATGGCTGCTGAAAATCGCATGTCCGAACTTAAGGCACAGCTTCTTGAAGTCTTTGATGAGTCGGTCTCGTCTGAAAATAAAAAAAGAATTACAGATTTTCTTGTCGAGGGGTTAGGAAGTTTTGATGGTTCTTTGTATAGAACTGAACAACAAGAGCTTGGCCTAAATATATTTTTCCCTACTGATTCTTTATCTAAAAAGTTAGATCAGTTTTTAGTCGAACTTGTCAACCGAAATCAGGGAACTTGTAAAGAAAGTCAAGAATTCTTACCTTTAATCCAAAAGATTGAAGAAGATCTCGGATCTACTGTCTTCTTTTTGTTCTGCCCCGTCTCTAAAGAATTCACTGGTGAATTCAATCATTGCGCCGAAGCGATGATATCAAATCAACTTCTTGTCAAAAGATTAAAACTTGGACTCAATCCTCAGGATAAACTTCAAAAGGTCTCCATTATTCTTTCTTCTGCCGGTGGAAATATACCAACGATGATGAATATTTCTAAACTGTTGAAGGAGAACTTTTCAAAAATAGAAGTACTGACACCGGAAAACGCCTTTAGTTCGGCGACATTATTTTCGTTATTGCAACCGGAATGGTTCGTGACAGAAAATACGAAAATTACTCCTTTTGATCCTCTTGTTAATAATCTTTTAAGGCCTAACTCACGTTTTGCCAGAGTAAAAGATTTAGAACAACTACTTGATTCAGTCGACTCTCTGGATGAACAAATTAAAAGCTTAAAAGCATTATTTACTCAGTTCGACCCATTTTCTTTTGCACAAGCTCATAGGTCTAGAGAGTTCATAAAAGGGCAAGTCAATAAAAGCTTGGAGAATAGAACGCTCACGGAAGAAACAAGAAAAAATATATTAGAACTTTTTTTACTTAATGTTAAAGAGCATCTTGAACCAATTAGCATAAATAAATTATCTGATATTGGTTTTCCAATTACTAAATCTTCCTCAGAGTTAGAAGTACTTCTCTCGAATATTCTGCGAAAAGCAGAAAAAAGATCCATACCTCTTTCAATCGAAGAGTTAAATAAAAAAATGAACACATCAGAAATAAGTCTTTTTCAATTCCGCATAGTTTCAGAACTAGTTTGCTCTTCTGAAATTATGGACCTCTTTGTCTTTGATTCTCGTATAGTATCCCCCAATATTTTTAACGGGTTACAAAATGAAGGAATTTCCTATCAATACTCGTTGAAATACTATTTGAGAGAGATGATGTAGTGACAAGCCATTTGGATCTAAGAAAAACCTATCTAACCGAAGAAATGAAACCAATTTCTTATCTAGACTCGTTGCCTTAATAAAAGTCTCTTCACAGAGTTTCTTTTGTTTTTAGGTTAAGGAATAAAACAAGAAACTCCAACATACGAATACAATAAATGTAATTTATATAACTTTTTATTAAAGCTGCATTTTTCGTAGTGCACAGATTTGGTTTTAAAACTTAATAGGATTGCTAAACGGGTTCACAATTTAAGTAGAAACATTCATTCGAGTTAATAAGCGCACCGATTAACTTTTCTCCAATCATTTGATAGATTTTTTCTTTGGGCGGCAAACGGCCGCCCAAGAATTCAAACTTTACCCAAGTAAAACTACAGAACTCACAATTGCAGTGACCATACCAATTGCCATAACCGGTATCGTTCTTCTTACCACTTCAAATGGAGATAGTTCAGCAATACTGGAAACAGCGATGGTAACGCCGGCAATCGGCGACATAGAACGTGCTATTCCACTGACTAATTGAACCGGGCAGGCCATGATGATCAGGTCCCAATTTACAGCTTTGGCTGCATGAGGTAATAAGGAGTTAAAAGCAAAGAATGCTGCATTTGCAGAGCCGGTCAATATAGAAGCAAAAGCTAACAAAGTGCACATTACCACAAGCATAACAACACCACCTGTATTTTGCATTGATGCCGCCCATCCGATAATAGAATTAATACCTCCTGAGAGTTTTAGTCCCTCTGCAAAGACAAGCGCACAGATAATCAATGCAACGGTTGAAGTAAACACGCGCCCCATGCCTTGGAAGAAAGTCTTGGTATTTGCTACACAGTTCTTAAAGTCTCTTCTGTATAAGACATCAACTAAGAAACTAAGAATCATGCACAAAAACATACAGGTAATGAGTTCAAGTTTGACGCCTGTATAGCAGAACTTAGAAAAAATGAATAGAAAAACAATTGGCAAAACAGGCAGAATCGCATAGAAAGTCGGAGCCTCCGATTGTGTACTCTTAGCCTTGGCTGCAATAAGTTCGCTCTTCAACTTAAAATCTTCTGAAGTAATTCGTCCGGATGCCAAATCCTTTTTGTCAAAGTATTTTTGGATAAATCCGTGAGAGATACAGACGATTAGCGCAGTTATAACACCAATAAGTAGCTGTCCCTCTAAGAAATATTCCATTGCTGAAATGCCAAGAAGCTTTGAGGTCACAATTGAATTGGCAGATGCCGGTCCCAAGTCTAAACAGCTACTTGTAACAATCACTGCAGCTGCCGATAATCTTGAAACACCTACCGCCATTAAAAGCGGATAAACAGTTAACATCAAAAGAACACCCAAACCGACCGCGGAGGGGATGAATATATTTATAAACTGGCCAACTAGATAAGATATAGCAAGCAATGTATAAGGACTATGGATATATTCCAATGGTTTTGCACAGACTTTTACGAAAGACTTGGTTGCACCAATTTTATCCAAATAATCAGCAAAGCCTGCTATCACCATAATTTGCAAACCCAAACCGGCGAGTGTAGATTTTGATAGGTTAGTGACTACCTGGACGATATCAACCAACCAACTGTTGGTTGCTTTTTTTCCTGCCACGATGGCGGTGTCGGTAAAAATGCCTACGGCTAAAAGTAACAGCAGACCAACCAAAAGAAGCGACCATGGTGCATAGTACTTCTTAACGATAAGGTAACCAACTAAAACTATACCTACTAGAACAGCAATGATTCCAAACATAGAATTCTCCTCGGGTTATGGTATGAATCGTTTTTGTATTTGGGATGGATTTAATGGATTTTTAAGTTGATACTTGATGCCTCTTTTCCTGAGAGTAGCTTCTCCTCTTTCATCACAGATGATGGTTGTACCTTTGCCAAAGAGATTTCCCTCGAGCATAATGACGCGGCCACCGACAATCGTTGCAAATGCCCGTTCTTTTTGTAAATCTAAAATCGTGATGTCTGCATCAGCACCTTCACCTAAATGTCCTTTTGTGGATAGACCCAAAGCTCTTGCTCCGTTTAAGCTGGCTTTAACTGCATATTCTTTCAATGACATAGCTCCGAACTTAACGAGCAACAACCCGTTTTCTACTATGACATTTCTTGGGTAGCAGCCGCCGTCAGTAGAAAATGAGTCAACAACAAAAGAACCGTCAGGGCGCTTCGCCGTAGCCGCAATAAATCTGCTTACAGCGGGATTAACTGCGAAACTTCCGGTACACATTGTATTGTTTGATTCCCAATACGCCACACCCTCCCGGCCGCTCAGCAATTTACCGATTTTGCCATCATCGACCAAAATACCAGCGGCGCTTTCGAGAATGGCGTTTTTCATACCAAGATAATCATTGGAGTATCCAAGTTTTTTCAGACAGGTTGAAGTCACTTTACTTAACGGCACATTGTCTTTAATAATGACTCGAGTACCGTTTAGAGGAGACAGATAACTTTCAGAGAAGATGTTCGGATGTTGAATAAGAAGTGCCATTGCTTCTGTTACTTCATCGAGTTCGTTAGAGATTTGTCCCCGACAGTAACTATTGACATGCGCTATATGCAGAAACTTGTCTGTACCTGCGCAACTTACAGCTTCTCTGAAGCCTTCTATATTTGACCCATGAGAGGTACTTCCTACGTGCCAGGCGACCCAAGAGTTTAATCTGGCACTTTCTTCAATGAAGCTCTCACTTATGTCAAGATCCATTGGAAAATGACCGCCAAGTAATTTGATTCCAATGGCACCTGAAGTGAGAGATTTTTCAATAAAGGATCTTTGTTCAGTCACTGACGGTCTTGAGGATTTTAAAGTAAACCCCTCTCTAGCAGCCTCCAAAATTGCAATGTTTACACCGGAACCGCTTGTCGGAATTGAAGAAAGGATATCTTCAGTTGGGCCTGCCATGTCTAAAGTGGTACATACACCGGCCAAAGCTATCATTCTTTGTGCATGCGGATGACCCAGGACCGTTCTCATATGCGTATGCATATCAATTATTCCCGGAATTATGATTTTTCCGGATGCATCAATTTCCGAAGCACAAGATAATGAAATACCTTCTTTAACTTCCTGAATCTTTCCATCTTCTACTGCAATATCTTTTACAGCATTAATGTTGTTTAGCGGATCCACAACTAATCCGTTTCGAATAATTATGTCAATCATAATTTTTATCTCCTTGAGGGGGCATGTCTGAGTATAAAAATTCAAGTCTTATTTGTTAACATAATATTTCTAAATTAGAAAGTTAAATTTCTAATTCAGAAATTCAAGGAGGCAAGCATGGAAGAATTAGTCTGCTGGAAAATTTTTGTTGAGCTATTCAATACCGGCACGGTAGCCGAAACCGCTCAAAGATTATCGCTGGAAAGTTCCACAGTATCAAAGAAATTGACAAAGCTTGAAAAGAAGCTCGGAGTAACTCTATTTGACAGAACCTCCAGACCCTTCCTCCCCACTCCTGTTGCCGTCAAGCTTTTTGAGGATGCCAAAGGAATCATTTCCAGTCGGCAAAAAATATCCGAGTATCTTTCTACCAGCGTCAATGTCGATAGCCAAATTATCCGGATGATGGTCGGTAACTCACAACGTAATTATCTGCCAAGTATTCTTTCTAATTATTTGAAAGATAATCCCAATTCAAAATTCAATGTTATTTCTCCCATCGATCTTGAAGAATTTAAGAAAAGAATGGCAGATATAGCTCTAGTTTCCGGCAATCTTAATCTTCCAAATTATGTGCTTCGTTCCCGCGGAAGGATGATTTTTATCCCAGTTGCTAGCAAAAGTTATTTAGAAAAACATGGACCGATAAACTCTCCTTATGAACTAAGTCGTCATTTAGTCTTCAGCAATCTTTACTCCAGCCGGTATTCGTTTACTGTTAACTATTTTCTTAAGAAAAACAACACCGTCATCAACGTTCCACAAAATCAAGTTATCCGTTGGTCTAATGTAGAAATGGCAAAAGAAGCAGTGCTAAACGGACTTGGAATTTCTCCTTGTTTGCCTCTTTTCGAATGCATTGATGAACTGGAAAGCGGAGATCTACAAATCATTCTTGACGGATGGCACCGCCCAAGTCAGGAAAACTACGTAGCAATTTACAAAGATGACTGGTGCAAGCCTTATCTGAGAAATTTTAGTGAATTCTTGGCGAACTCTCTAGCTACTATTGAGGGCAGTTGTGAGGAGAGATTAAAGAAAATCATTTCTCCTGACTTGTACGCAGAGATCTCAAAGTAAGCTCCGATCTTTCATCAATTAATGGTTACTTATTTTAAAAATTATCCATAAAGGAGATCAGCTGTTGAAAATTAGCAATTCCCTAACTTTTTATAAGTTATTAGCCGATCACATCAACTGTGTAGACATCCTATCACACGTCAGCGAAGAAACTGCCGCTCCTTTACGATAGCAACATATCTTAAGAATTGAAGATTTGGTCAAACCAGACGGAGTAGTCAAAGCCCTCACGAAGAGCTTCGGCAGTCGGTACGCTACTGTCGGACCCTTTCTTAACAATTCTGAGTCGCTTCTTTAACAAATCGTTTTTAGAGGTAACGCCGTTGCGCTCTTCTAGGTAGAGAAGATACTCATACATGTGCTAATAAAGTTCTGTCAAGTAGTGTTGGAGAAATTCGATAGTTTTTTTCACCCCGTTGGCTTTCAACGATGCATAAATACACTCAATCATGCACATGTCCTGGGTATAGTCAGCGTTGTGTTTAAACCGGCATGACTTTCTATAGCAGGCAATCGTCCTGAAGAGACGCTCCTCCGGATCGGTATCAATCTGTACTCCGTCATCAGTGGTGAAGTAGCCGAGTTGCTTCTCATGATTTAAGAAATAAGCTCACTGGCTGCTTGGGTGTACAACCGGTTATCGATATTTTCAATTGACATCGTAGCTGAACAAACCTTTTAAATCCAAATTATCGAAAATCTGGAGATTGGTATTTCCAAAACATAGAAAATCAATAAAATCCTTTGAGGGACAGGCTGTTAGAGGATTTAAAGATATTAATCGGAACCTTGTTAAAATTTCCCTGTTAGGTTCTATAAAATTTTTGAATTTATAAAACACCTCTTACTAACGAAGGTCCCTTCTCACCTTAAAGAAGGGACCCTTGTTCATCCTTGTGTCTTCTAGTTTGAATATTCGGCTTTTCTAGCTGTAATCTAACACATGGACGGAAAAAGCCTTAAAGTTATTATCCTTGAAAACGCAATTATTTCTGATTTGCTGCGGAGTTACCTGCTATTCTTCCGAATGTAAAGATATCTGCAATAGCATTTCCTCCTAATCGGTTCGTACCGTGAATACCTCCGGTAATTTCACCAGCAGCATACAAACCAGGTATGACTTCCCCTTGTCTGTCCAGAACTCTTGTCTGTGGGTCGATTCTTACACCGCCCATCGTATGGTGAACCGCCATGCTGGAAAGAGCTGCCCAGTACGGAGCTTTCTCAATCTTGTGAGCAAGGTTTCTTGGGGCTTTACCAAAGTCAGGATCTTTTTGCTTTTCAACCATTGAGTTATATTCAGCTACAGTTTTCTTTAACTGATCTGCGGGAACCCCCATCTGTTTGGCGAGATCGTCCAGGGTATTTGCTGTAAAGGCATCTCCAGTCTTAAGTCCCTTCATTGCATCGTCTCGGACAATTTGGTTGTAACTGTTGAATCCGTCGCTATCTACAATCGCATATCCGAACTTTTCCGGAAGGTTGAGGATAGCATCGCGCAGGACATCTCTCCTAGCATCTTCAGCGACAAATCTTTTACCACGTTTATTAACGAAAATATATCTTGAAACGTCAAGGTGCAAAGCCTGTCTAGAGGTGTGTCCAGGAGGGCAGCCGGGATTGCATTGAATGTAGTCCAATCCAAGAAGATAAGCACCGGCCTCATTTGCAGCCAACATTACTTCACCTGTTGAGCAGGCACTATTATTTGTTGTTGTCAAAGTCAACATACGTGGATCATGTAAGGCACGAAGTTTCGGATTTGCAGAGAAACCACCTGCTGCCAGAACGATTCCTTTAGTGGCCCGAATGTAATATGGTTTGCCATTTCTTATGGCAAGAACGCCTAATGCATTACCTTCATCAAATCCCTCACGGATTATTTTTTCTAATTTTGTTCCAGTCAGAATTTGAACACCGAGCTCTTTACATTTATCTGAAAGAACTCTAATAAATCCTGTTCCTTTAGGCTCTGTAGCCAAATGGGAACGAGGCCATAAAGCTCCATAAACTTGCATGACGTCAGGGCGGAACTTGAGTCCCATTCCTTCCAACCAATGTAACGTATCCAGTGCATTCGTACACAAAATCTTAACTAGCTCCGGATCGGCCCTTCCATCGCCTCCAGCTAATGTTTGTTCGATATGCTTCTCCACGCTATCCTGAATACCCTGTTTTTTCTGCCGTTCGGGATCTACTGCATTGAAATAGCCACTGGATATCATCGTGTTTCCACCAATGAATGCTAATTTTTCGATCACGGTGACCTTTGCTCCAGCTTGGGCTGCCGAGACAGCAGCTGCTAAACCCGCACCACCTGAGCCAACAACTAAAACTTCTGTCGTAAGATCCCATTTCTCAGGTACGAGGCCGTTTCTTTTTTCTTGAGCTAATGCTGATGAAAAAGCAGTTGAAGCAGAAATTGCCAAGCCGGCAGATAACAAACTTCTTCTAGAGATGGATAATTTACCCATAACGTTCTCCTTTTTTTGAGGTTTGAAAATTTGGATTTGTTATGGATATAGTAATTTTTATCTTGAAGATGTCATATCAGATGAATGTCGGATGGTTATTTAACGGCTACACTTTCACCTGCTATTCTTCCAAAAACAAAAGCGTCTAGTAAGCCATTGCCACCAACTCTGTTTTTTCCGTGAACACCGGTTGTAACCTCTCCAGCGGCGTAAAGTCCAGAAATTGGTTCATTATTTTTATCTAAAACCTGAGCTTTTTCATTAATAACAATTCCGCCCATTGTGTAGTGAATCGCCATCTTTACTCTGGCTGCATAAAATGGAGGGTTCTGGATTTTTTCTTGTAGCATCCACCTCTCTCTCCCAAAACTATCCTTCTTCGTGTCAACTGCACTGTTATAGTGATCAATTGAGTTTTTAAGGTTTTGATACGGAACTTTCATTTTTCTTGCAAGTTCCTCTATTGTCAAAGCTGAATAATGTTCACCTTCTCTTTCCCCCAATATACTGGCTTGTTGGAACAGTGACCCCAAATTCTGGAAACCTCCTTTATCAACTAAAGAAAAAACGATCCTTTCGGGCTGGATAAATACAGCATCTCGGATGACATCCCGGGCGTTATCTTCAGCGACAAAACGATTTCCTAACTTATTAACAAGAATATGTCGGGTCACATCCAAATGAAACCCGGAACGATGCTTGTAACCGATATCAGGGCCAAGATTACATTGGATCTCTTCCAAATCCTTTAACTGCGCCCCGGCTTTTTCTGCTATATCCAACATTTCCCCTGTCGCGCTTGGAGCGCCTGTATATTTCATTCCATGAAGATTAGGATCCAATTTGTAGCATTTATTTAGATTAGCAGTAAAACCGCCACTGGCTATTACCACTCCATTTTGTGCATTAAAAATTCTCTCCTCACCTTTATATAGAACCTTGACTCCAGATACCTTGCCATTCTTTTTAATTAGTTCATAAACCTCACAATTTGTGTAAATAGGGATATTTCTTATACGGCATTGTTCGGACAGAACCGCTACATAACCTCTCCCATGAGAGATGGAGGGATAGTGACTTCTCGGCCATAATCCTCCGTAAACCTGAAAAACACCTTTTTTAAACTTAACCCCTATACTTTCCAACCATCTTAAAGTTGGATTTGCATTTTTAACCATTAACGATAACAGTTGGGGATTTGACTTGAAATGACCTGCTTGGAAACTCTGATTAAAAAATAAGTCTTCCGAGTCTTGAATTCCCTGAAGATCCTGTCGGTGGGGATCCGGGGCGTTTAATATTCCGCTCGATATTAATGTATTTCCTCCGATAACAGGCATTTTTTCAAAGACGGCAACTTTCTTTCCTTTGTCAGCCGCAAAAATAGCTGCTGTTAAACCGGCAGCCCCCGAGCCAATAACGATTACGTCATAACAACCACCAGTATTTATCTCTTCGGCAGATTTAACTTTTTTGGTAAATGCAGCTATTGGAAAGAGGATTAAGGAACCTACAGCACGGATAAGAAAAGAACGACGAAAACTCATATTAGTACTCTCTGCAGCCTCTTAAAAATTCGGCTATCTCAACTGCATTCGTCAGATTTAATTTCCTACAAGCCGACCCTCTGTGTTGTTGAACTGTTTTTTCGGAAATTTGGAGAACATCGGCAATATTTTTGTTCATCATTCCTTTTCCAACCAGAATAATCACGTCTTTTTCCCTATCAGTGAGAGTACTTAAACGTTTTTGGTTATAAGACACCTTGTCACTTTTAAACTTTAAATCCTCGGATAACGCTATTGCTCTTTGAACAACATCCACTAATTCATTTTCATCCGGAGATTTCAGTAGAAAATCAAAGGCACCGTTTTTTAACGCTCTGACTGCCATCTTTACATCACCGTGACCAGTCAGAAAAATAACAGGCAACTTATTACCTTCCTCTTTCAGCTGAGCAAAAACCTCAAGACCATTCATTTTTGGCATACGGATATCCAAAATAATACAGCCAATAGGGGTTAATGATTTTAAGGAATTAATAAATAATACAGGGTCTGTCCAAACTTTCGTTTTATAACCAAAGGATTCAAAGAAAAAAGCTAATGATTGGGAAGTAACTTCGTTGTCATCTACTATGTAAATAAAACATTCCCGCATTTTTTAAACCCTCGCTTTTTTTACAAGTCTCGGCAGTTCTAATTCCACACAGACATGCCCATCTTGACTTAACGATGCTTTGATATTTCCTCCGTGTGCTTCTACCAACCCCCGGCAAATAGATAATCCAAGCCCCAGTCCTTCTGTTTTGCTAGAAATACCCGGTACAAACATCGAGTCAACCAATTGCTGAGTCACCTTTGGACCATTATCTTTAAACAGAACAAATACTTTTCTAGAAGAGAGCTCTACAGATATTGAAATTTTAGGATTACTTTGGTTCTTGCATGCTTCCCATGCATTTTTCAATAAGTTATAAAAAACTAAATCTAGCTCAAGCAAGTCACCTTCAACAAGACAAGGCTCTTCATTTTTATTAAGCAGCTCAATAGAGACCTCCCGCCCTTTAATCTGTTCAAATTTTTCAATCGACAAACCTAACTGAGAAACAATCTCTATTGATTGATGATCAGCCGCTCTCTGTTTTGCATAATTTCTTACTTTCCCAACAATTTTGACTGCATCTTCACTTTGTTGAGTTATTTTGATTAAGGTTTCACGTAAAGTCGTATCGTCTAAAATACCTCTTTCTTCACGGATTCGAAGTCCCCGGGAAAAATTAGTTATTGCGTTCAATGGCTGTTGCAGCTCATGAGCTATTAATCCAGATAGCTGAGAAGCAATACTTGCCCGCTCCATAGAAGAGATCTTTTCCTGTTCTTCATGAATTTTTTGTTGAAGTTCTTCTGTTTTTTTCATAGACAAGGTTAGCTGATTCGTCTTTTTTCTAACTAGCCACGATGCATACAGTGAGTGCGAAACCACTAATACAATGAAAGCTGCAAAAAACAGCAACCAGTAAAAATATTTATACCAAATCAACTGCCAAAATTCTTTTCCAACTTTCTTATGTCTAACATCATCGAGAAGGGTTCTAATGGCCGAATCATTTGCAGGATTGCTCCATTCCAGCAATCCCGGGAGCTTTGGCACATTTTGCAAGGCGGCTGTGACTTTTAAAATTAATTCCTGTTCTTTTTCATTTAGCAGATTTGAAGATTTTGAAACTGCAAGAATCCAACCCGGATAGAGTTCAGTAGAATGTTTACAAATTAAATCCTTACTATCTCTGGGGCTTATGACTTTCAAAAGACCGGAGGAGATATTTCCATCCTTTTCCATTCTTTCCAACAGACAAGAATCAACGATTCCAACATCTCCGTCTCCTGAAATTATTTCATGAACCACTCTCTCTACCGGAGTGCCAACATATTTAAGATCCAACTGGCTTAAATTTTCTCCAAAAATCCTTTGAAGTTCTTTCAAACCAATCAAGGTGCTTAAAGAGGTCTCCCTTGAAGTTCCTAAAATTGTTTTTCCTTTTAAATCCATTAAAGAAGCGATATCAGAACGTTCTTTTCTTGCTATAAAAGTTGCCCCGCTGGTATGAGAAGAGTCAATTGCCAAAGGATTTTTCATTGCAGCAACAGCCCATACTCCCGTTTCCATTAAAGATGCGAAAGTAGCAGCATCGGTTATGAAGAAAAAAGCAGGACTATTTTTTGTTTTATCCAGAAGCCCCTGTTTATCCAAATAGTTCAGATCAAAAAACTCTTCTGAAATTTCTTCCCTTAGATAGTCCAGAGTAGTCGCAATGGTATCAACAACGCTTTTATCTTCGTCCAATACTTGGGCATCCAGCGTAACAGCATACGCCGGTTTTAAAATAACCATTGGAAAGATTGTGACAACGAACCAAACAGACAATCTAAGGAGTCTATGGCAATGTAGCTTCTTTAGAGGCATGATTTTATAAAAGCCGTATCCTTCCACGCTGTTTTAGATCACATCGGCCGAGGATTACGAGTACCAGAACGGGCTAATTATATAAATAATCCACACTCTCTGTGCGGCTATTTTTTTCTCTGTTAACTAAAAAAATACCGCTCCTTACCATGTGGGTTAGGTTTATCCCGAGAAGTAAGTTGCAGCAAGAATCTCTAAAAGGCACTTTATAAAACCTAGCGGGTTTGATGAATGAATTGTCTCGATTTTCTGTTGCTTGAAATTTAGTAGCTTGCTTAACATATGAGAGAGTTAGACAGAAATCCTTGTGTATTAAGAAGCCTGAATGATTTCCAACAAAATATGGAACCGATGCTGATTGAATCCAAGTCAAAGAACAAAAAAATCATAACTTTTCAATTTGTTGTTTCCATTGAAGAATAAAAATACAACTTTAAATCCTTATATCACCTCTCGTTATTTATTTAACGGAAATAGCCGTTCCAATTCAATCTTTTGCTCGAATTACACTATTCATTGCGGTTTATTAGGAAGCTAATTGGTCGTATACTAACTGTAAAGTATAACTTTACACTTTACAAATATAAATGAAAGATAAAAATGAAAAACCGATCCATCCCGGCACAATTATCCTCGAAAACTTTGTCAAACCTCGGAAGTTAAGTGTTACAAAAGCAGCTCTAATGCTTGGTATAAGTCGCCCTCAGTTGTCCAACTTTTTAAATGGAAAAGTTAGAACCTCCCCTGCTATGGCTACAAAATTAGAAAAAACCTTCGGAGTATCCGCACGTAACTTGCTTGATTTGCAAACGTCATATGATATGTCTAATGAGGCTCTCAAAAACTCAACCTCCCGCACCCGCTCTTACGTCCCGAGATTTTTAGAAGTTCAAGCCAATGAAATAACAACCTGGGGTGAGACCATACCGGCTAGAACACGGCTAGCCGTATTAATAAGAACCCTTGTGCACTCCACGGGACAGGATATTAAAAAGATTGACTTTCCCGGAAACAACTATGGAGAACGTCCCGGCAGCGACGGATATCTGGAAACAAATTACGGAACACCCTGGATCCCTAGGGGGCGGTCTATCTGGGAATTAGGAACGAACAAAAACATAAAAAAGAAAGCAGATGACGACTTCAATAAAAGCGTCAGCGCTTTTTCTTCTAAAAACCCTAAAGATTTGACGTATATTTTTGTCACCACGCGAAAATGGCCAGGGAAAGATGTTTGGGTTGAAGAAAAACAACGCTTGTCTATATGGAAAGAAGTTAGAGCATACGACGCTAACGATTTGGAGCAATGGATAGAGCAATCTCCTCCAGCTCAGGTTTGGTTTGCCAAGGAAACAGGCCGCCCTTCTGAAAATGTCAGAACATTGGAGAGATGCTGGTTTGAGTGGTCAGAAGCCACAAGCCCCACGATGCATTCATCTTTGTTTAGTTGTCCAAAAGAAGCATATAAGGAAACTATAAGAAAATTTTTAACCTCCCCGAAACAACTACCTTTAACAATTGCTTCAGACTCTGTTGAAGAGGCTCTTGCATTTTTGCATCAGTCTCTTGATTGTGATGAGTTCCAGAATATCGCGGATAAAACTTTAGTTTTTGACAAGGTTGGGACCATTCCAAAACTTGCCGAGGGAAATATAAGTTTTATTGCAGTTACATACCGTCAAGATGTTGGCCGAGAACTGGCTCCTTATTCTTCAGTGAAGCACATCTGTATTCTGCCCCGTAATACCCCGGAAGCAGATCCTGCTATTATTTTGTACCCCCTTTCTGCCGAAGATTTCAAGAAATCTCTGGTAGAAATGGGCGTCGAAGAGGATAAGACAGAGAAGTTATCGAATTCGAGCGGAAGATCTCTAACAACCCTTCGCCGTCAACTTGCTAACAATCCTTCAATTCGGACTCCACATTGGGCCACTAACGTTATTGCTACATCACCCATTATTCCTCTTTCCTTAATAGGCATTTGGTGTCCAGAAAATGAAGATGATAAGAAGTTATTGGAAAGGTTTTCCAACTGCCATTACAAAGAGCTGGAAAAAAAGATAAGAGAATATGAATTGCTCAACGAATCACCGATTTGGACGATTAGAGATTATCAGGGAATAGTCTCACAATTTGATTCTTTGTCAAACGTATCTGCTTATATTACAAAAACGATGCTTCAAGAGTTTTTTCAAATCGCTTATGAAGTTTTATCTGAAGGAGATTCGTCGCTTGATTATTCGTATTACGAGAGAGATGCATCAAGAGTTGATAGTAAGGAAAAACGTTATTCAGACGGTTTAAGGCAGGGAATAGCTGAATCTTTAGTCTTGATTTCCGTGTATACCAAAAAGTTTTTCAAGCATATCCGACATATTGACATAGAAGCAGAAATCGAAAATGTCGTAAGCAAGATCCTTCTTCCTTTAACTCCTAACAAGCTTAAAAACCAAGAGAACTTCTTAAAGTTTTATGCTGAAGCATGCCCCTCCGGCTTCCTTAAAATTATTGGTGAGAATATTAAAAAAGAAGGCTCTTCTGTCTATGAATGTTTAAAAACGGCAGACTCAAGTTCTCTTTTCTCCAGAAACTATCGCGCAGGTATTTTACGTGCACTTGAATGTCTAGCGTGGAGTCCAGAAACTTTTTTAAAAACCGTTGATATTCTTGCTTACTTATCAATAAACGAAAGAACAGATTTTTTGCGGAATATGGCTATTAATTCTCTTTGTTCAATTCTCAGACTTTGGAGACCTCAAACCGTTGCGGACCATGATCAAAGAATAACAGCCTTAAAACATATCGTTAAGAAATTCCCTGAAATTTCATGGGACCTCTTTTGTCATCTTGTAAATCCTTCTCATACCGAAATAATCACTTATAACAAAAAGCCGTTATGGAGAACCTACGATTGTTATGTTGTTCCCTCTCCAAACCTTTTAAGTTTCGCCGAAGACTCCAGAACACTTTTAATTTCATTAGCTTTATCCCAAACAACCTATAATTCTCAACAATTGTGCGATTTAATTTCGAGATTTCCAAATTGGAATCATGTTCATCGAAATAGAGTTTGGGCACTATTAGACGAATGGGTTAATAATAAACCGAATCAAGGAGAACTCTATCTTGTTAGAGAAGCCGTCAGAACCAGATTTTTTTCAGACTTTGCCTTGAAACACTTTTCTGATAGTCCAAACTATGTTGCTTTACAAAAAAAAGCGCTATCTTTCCTTAAGAAGTCAGAACCAACGGACCTCATATATAAACATTTATGGCTATTTGATAAGGGATATGTTAATCCGTTCATTGAAGCCGGAGAAGTTGCGAAAAGAGACTACCAAGCAAAAAAGAAAAAATTACTTCAACTTCGTTCAGATGCTATTTCCGAAATCGTCGAGGCACATGGTTTTTCTGGAATCCTTGAGTTTATTAAAGCAGGTGCTAAACAAAGTTTGACCGGATATGCAGTGTTAAATAAAGCTATTAAGCCGGAGCAGAGAGATAATTTTTTTATTTACTTTCTTCAGAATCAGGAGTGTCTCGATTTGGTCAGAGGTGCTTTATCTTATCTTGATTCGGATCAAATGACAAAACTTTTCACACAATTACTGAAAAAAATAGATAAAGAAGAACACTTAGTAAATTTATTATTACTTTTTCCTACCAGAAAAAGCACTTGGAACTTATTAAATTTGCTGTCAGAAAAAGCTAACGTTCAGTATTGGAAAAAAATAACTTCTTTTAGCTACTTAGAGACTAATGAAGAATGTTACGAATGTGTTATTAATCTCATCAAAGTTAAAAGACCTGACGCGGCATTTCAAGCCATCGAATACCAACTAGAAGAAGTAGAACCTAAACTTCTTTTATTGATTCTGAGCGCTCTTTCAAAAGAGCGAAGCAGAAATCCAAAGGAATTGTTTTCGGAAAACTGTGATATTACTACCGCAATGAAGTTAGTTGCTGCAGATCTTTCAATCCCTCTTTCTCAAAGAGCAGAACTAGAGTTCCAGCTTATACAAGATCTTACAAGGTTACCTCGTTGGCAACCAGAGTCTCAATTACCGTGCTTAGACCAACTAGTTAGAGCCAGACCTGAGATATTCGTCGAAGCAATAGTTAAAACTTTTCTTCGAAAGAACGGAGGAGAGGATCCTCTTGAAATAAAGGGAATGCGGAGGTCTCCTTATTTTACTGAACAATACTTCCTCCTTTTAGAACATTTACATGGGGTCAATGAAGCGGAACTAAATAAAAAAAAAACAATGACGCTATGCAATTAAATCAGTGGGTTCGTTTCATCCGAGAAAGTTGCGAAAAATTAGATAGGATTGAAGTAACTGATCGAGTCTTGGGTACATTATTTGCAACTTCTTTGCTCTACCAGAATGAAGCCACAAAAGAGGTAGTTCTGAATGTCATGGAGGAGATACGTTCTGAAAACATCAGCGCCGGTGTCTGCCGTGGTCTTTTCAATTCGAGAGGTTTCTACTGGCGACAACCAGGAGGTATTCAAGAGAAGAAATTAAGCAACGACTATAAAAAGATGGGAGAAAAAATCAAGTTTTCACATCCGTTCGTTTCTAACTCAATTTATTTTAAGTTAGCCCAAGGATATCTAAGAGACGCTGAGGGTGAAATAGAAAAAGAACGATTACAAGATCGATTACGATTATCTTGAAAGACTTTGACATGCTTGCCGGTAGTACTCAATTGGGTTTCGTAGGCACCTCTATCCCATTGAATTAGAAGTACGCATTTAGAATTGAAATTTTTTATTCAAGCAAGATTGTCCGAGGCACACAAAAGGGAGCCCTTATCTATCGTATAGCAGTTTCTTCACTGCCTTGTGATAAGAGCTCTACGACTTTTAGGATTAAAAAACACCGTTATAGAGATACCAATATTAGATTTGTCAAAGACGACTTCGCCCAGCCGTAGCTTCTTAGAGCCTTTGAGTGTTAAAGCCAGAGAAGATGCACAACAAAAACTAATTTTGAGCAAACATCTTAAATTCTGCATACGACAGGGAGATTTATTCTGGCCCGGAGAATTAGTCGCAGTAGTTTCTTCTACCATCAGAAATTAGTATCCAATCAAAAATTTTTGATTTAGCTATTCTTTCATTGTAAGCTACTAATCTTCAACTGAAGCTGCACGTTAAATGGCAAATATAAGTTTTCCACATATAACCGAACTTTCTTTAAAAAAAGAGTTAATTCGTAATAGAACTTTCTTTCTCAAAATAGATAAAACTAAACGAAGTAGAAAATCCACCAATCCAATCAACCTAGAAAAAGAAATTGACTCTATCGTCCAAGATGGCATTCAGGCTTTTAACTCTGATTCTATCGATTTGATTTTAAGAAAAATAAAAGGAAACAATGTCTATTCTTATAAAAACTTAGGAACGAAGTTGGTTGATAAGTTAATTACAAGGTACTTGAAGGACTATTTTGAGTTAGCAACTCCCTCTAGAAACGATATGGTTGATGTTTTGCTAAGCCATCTACAAGAACCTTCTGAATATAGAATACATAGGCTAGACTTAAAAAAGTTTTACGAAAGTATCAATACTAATGAATTACTGCATAAGCTGAAAACCACGGACTTGCAACTTCAACATATTAATTTCATAAAAAACAATATTCTCCTTAAAAACGGTTATGGAATAAAAAGAGGTCTGCCCTTGAGCAATGTTCTTTCAGAAATATGCTTAAAGGAGCTAGACTCTATTTTTCAAGAAACAGAAGGGATTTTCTTCTATAAACGATTTGTCGACGACATAATCATTATTTCCGATCTAAAGAAAAAATTTGAAGTCAAATCTGATCCAAACATTAAAAGCTTTTTAACGAAATTCAGCTTGGATTTCCACAGTGATAAAACGAAATTTCTTGAAGAAGATGTCCTTAGCTTTGACAACAAAAACAGCTGTAGTACAGCAACAAGCATTAGAAAGCACATAGAATTCGATTTGTTAGGTTACCATTTTAGAGTTGCAAATGTAATAAAGAATAATTCCAGAGCACAAAACTACTTTAAGAAAAATGGCCTTCGTTATCTAGAAATTGACTTATCCGACAAAACATTTAATAAAATTAAGCGTAAACTAAGTGCAAGCTTTTCGGCTTACCACAAACTACCTCACTATAGGTCCAGGATAACAAAATTCAAGTTGCTTGACCAAAGGATTTCTTTTTTGACCAGTAATTACAGGCTTTTTAATCAAACTAAAAAAGTGAATTTTATAAATGGAATCTATTTTGGCTTCCGATCGGTCAACAAACAAAAGAAACTACTTGAACTTGATAAATACTTACATTACTTAATCGGAAGAGAGAAGCGTAACACCAGTAGTGTTGCAGAAAAGAAAAAACTTGACAAATTAAATCGACACTCTTTTCAAAAAGGATTTGAACATAAAATATTCAATCACTTTTCTATTCATTTACTAAAAGAAATAAGAAAATGCTGGAGTCAAATATGAAGAAAAAATATAAAATTAAAAAAAATGATTTTCTTCGCCCTCTTTTAACAGAAGTACTACCCTACGAAACCCCGTTATCTTTCTCTAATCTAGGCTTTTACAACACTATAAAAGTTATTTTAAATAACCTTAAAGATTCGACCAATGAAAGGTTTTTGGAGTACCTTGGCTTGACAAAGCCAGATATATTACTCGGAGAAGAGTACGATGCCGACATATATAAAAAAAACTATCGGGACAAAACTCCTTTGATTTACTCCATTAAAAGGGGCAATGGCAATAAAAGGTTTCTTGCAATTCCTCACCCTGTTTCACAACTACTGGTTTGCTTGTTTTATAGTAGCTATTCTCAATCGCTTGTTTATTTCTGCTCTAAAAGCTCATTCAGCCTTAGATTCCCATATAAAGTCGCAACCTCTTATTACGCCTTCTCTGGATCGAAAGACTTTTCACGTTTTAAAACAGAAGTCAGTGTCCAAGATTTAAATGAAGACTCACAACGTTATGCTGCAAGCTATTTTGCTTATAGACCTTACACGAGATTATTTCACTACATTAACAGTGAGGATTTTTTTGAAACTGAATTAAAATTCCGATTTCTTAGAAAGTTAGATATTTCCAATTGTTTTGACAATATATACACCCACGCAATTTCTTGGGCAACAAAAAACAAAGAATCAGCAAAAAAATCAAGAAATGTGCGAGGTTTTGGAAATGAATTTGATAAGTTAATGAGGTCTTCAAATTCAGGCGAGACTTTTGGGATTATAATAGGACCGGAAGTTAGCCGAATCTTTGCAGAAATAATCCTCCAATCTATCGACTTAAAAATTTTGAAAAGACTTAAAGCGTTAGGTTTCAGCCCGGAGGATTACTCTATAAAAAGGTATGTTGATGACTATTTTATTTACACTCATACAGAAGAGTCTTCTTTAATTGTTAAGTCTGTTTTGATAGAGACCTGTAAAGAGTACAAACTCAACTTAAATACTCAAAAAGAGACTTTCCTTAAGAGCCCTTTTGCCACAACAGAAACTGCTGCTATCGAGAGAGCCCGTATCGTTTTGAAATATTTTTATTCCAGTTTCTTAAAAAAAGACAACGATAAAAAAACAATCCACCCTAAAAAAATCTGGGCCATTGAAAACCTTGTACATTCTTTCGGGAATAAAGTTAAAAGTATTACTAAAGAACTGAATGTCGATATATCGAAAATCTCATCTTTTTTAATCGGAAGTTTGTGTCAAAAAATAATAGTTTTGGTTCGAAATAAAAAACTTACCTCTACAGATTTACCAGATTATGAGGCAGCTTTGGAGGTTCTTTTACGTTCCGTCTTTTATGTATATGAATTATCTCCAAACGTTTCGGCTTCGTTTAACGTAAGTTTGTCCGTTACCCTTTCTGTTCGTTTCCTAGCTAGAAAAAAGAAAAATGAGCTATACAAACAAAAGATGAATTTTTTGGTATTTTCATTGATTAGTTCTTTTCTAAAAAATCAGTTAAATCTCAATAAATCTAAACAAGACAATGATGAATCTTTAGAAACAATTAATCTTTTAATAACTTTGAAAGAAGTTAAGCCCTTTTTTTCTCTATCCGACAACTTAATTCTCGACTATTACAAGAATTTCAAGAAAGGTGGCACAAAGGATTATTTCTTGCTTACTTCAATATTATTTTATATTGAAAAAGATAAACAATATCAAGACATTAAACTTTCCTTGATTAAAGAAATAAACAAAACATTTGACAATTGGGAAAAACTCTCTGGAGATGAAGAAGCTAAATTGAAACTGTCGGAGGATTGTCAACAACTACTTTATGTGTTCGATCTTTTAGCTTGTCCCTTCATCCCAGCAAAAAAAAGGGAAGAATGGTCAAATAAAATTTTTCCTGTAGCTGAGAAAGAATATTTTCACAACATAATTAAAAAAAATACCTGGTTTACAAATTGGAAGGAAACAGATTTGCTCAATTTGTTAGAAAAGAAGAGGAAGCAGATTGTATACTAATTTTTTCCCACAGGAATAATCTTATCAACTATAATCCCACGAGGGAGGACTAGCAATTCTCGACGGAGTTTAAATTCCTGACGGTAAGGGGTTAGCCCCTTGACCCTATTCCACACACACAGAACATAGTTCTCCCACCTTTTAGCCTTTCGCAAGAAATATAATTCACAACTTCGTTTTAGACTGATTTAATACATCATAGGTAGTTAGCCTTAGTTATTTAGAGAAAATACCTTATGTTGAGTAACGATAAAAATTCATAATAAAGAAAAAATTAATTGGTTATTGATCAAACACCTCCAGTCTGATAATCTCTCTGCCAGTTTAATTCAAGATAACAAAACAAATTCCAGTTTTTTCTTGAGTATGTAATGCTAATCAAGCCTTATAGTGATCCGCATTACCTTATTTTGAATACAACCATGTCTATTTTTCAATATAATCGGATGGCTTTTTCATAATTCCGACAACTCATCTGAAATAAGCCGCGCTATGGCTTCATTAATTTCTTAAATGGGCTCCCAAACAATCCCGCGCAGTAGTTCTGTCAAGCGCTGAGCAGTATAAATGGTAACGGAACGAAGTGAGGTTACCGTATTATGCCTGCGAACGCCCTTGACAACCTCAATAAAGTACGCTGTCTGTCAGGGGGCAGAGAGAGCTGCCCCTTGACGACAGAGGGCGACTCGCTCCTAGGTCCCTCACGGGACCTAGGCGGGGGTCAGGAGGTGGTTTTAGTCCTTTCTTCTCTCTCTCATCGAGGACCCTTTGAGTTCAATACATTGGCTACTGTTTACTATTCTGTCCATAATAGCGTCAGCCCTTGTTTTATTAACAATATTCTTATTGCTTTGGAAATTTGCGTACCAATCATCCATCGGGAATTGACTGGTGATTATCAGAAATGCCCTCTCGTATCTGATATCAATTAAATCCAGGAAATCTTCGAGAACCTGTTCTGACACAATCTGGAAATTAAAATCATCAATAAGGAGGACCTTATACTTGTTAAAGCTCTCTTTATACTTGCTGATTCTCTTTTCTTCCCTAGCCAGCTCAAGCTCATCAAATAAATGGTTAGCGCGAATGTACTTTCCTTTATATCCAAGCTCAAGCGCTTGTTTAAGAAGTGATTTAGCAATAAAAGTTTTGCCGGTACCAGCCTTTCCGGTAATTACGAACCAGGCTTTCCGCTCATTTTCCAGCCATCTGCCTTTTGCTAATTCTTTCATCAAAGCTTGATCCAAATGCCGTTCATCAGAATAGATGATGTTTTCCATGCTGACGGTCTTGTCATCAATTTTTGATTCTTTCAATACTCTTTCAGTTCTTCTCTTCTTTTTTTCTAAAAGTTCTGGCTGTAAAATCAATGCTAACCTTTCTGCAAAATCCATTCCGTAATAGGCAGGCTCTTTTGATTGAGCAATGAATGCATCCCTGGCTACCGATAGCTTCAGCTCATTGAACTTGTCGACGACGGTTTGGAATGCAGGTTGAGAATCACCAATATCATTAACCTTCTTAGTTTTCATCGCTGTTCTCCTTTTCTTTTTTAGTCTGTTTGCGCTTGTTTTTGATCAATTCTTGGTAGTATTTTTCGCCTCTTAATTCCGAGGGTTGGATAGATAATGAGGTTGCCGGGCCGATTTTCTTTTTCTTTGCCACCACAGTTTCAAAACCATCGGATATTTCTTTGAATCTCTGGAAAGTGACAACATGAATTTTCAGGACCTGTAGACATATTTGCTTGAGAGTTTCAGGTTCAAATTTGGAAGCCAAGACAATTAAGCCATTGAGATGTCTTTTAGCGAAACTATTGTTGAGTTTGGCGACATACTCACCAACCTGACGCAACTCCGGGCCGAATCGTTTTTCGATTCTGGCCAACAACTCCTCTTTGCTTTCTGCATATCTTTTCAGTGCCTCAGGGAGATCCTCCGGCGTAGTAGGGCTTGTTTGAGAAGGACTGGAATTGTCAATGATTTTCTTTCCAATACATTCTCCGGTTTCCATCACATAGACACTGGCAAGATTCTGCTTGTAATCAAGAAATACTTGTACCTTCCTGCCAACATAACCATATTGCACCGGATATCTTTTGTTCTGATACCTGACAAGATTGCCTTTCTGTACCTTACGGATAAAAGTTATGCAATTTGGATGGTACTCAACCAGAGGCAAAGCTCTGAGCAGATGCTCTTCTTCTGTTTCAAAACGCACTGTTCTGTTTAAGTTTGGACGTTCTGAATATGGTCGTAGATTGAACTCTTTAATTTTTTCCAACAGTAGATTATTTGCTTGTTGACGCGATGTTATGCGTAAAGATGAAAGAGAAGGCAGAATATGCTTCTGTACTAATCCTACAGCCCTCTCGCAAGAGCCTTTGTCCTTGGGTTTGCCGGGACGAGTAGGATAAGCAACTATGGAATACTGTTCACAGAAATTTTTAAATTCGGAACAAATCTTGGGATTGTAATTGTCTGCCTCTAAAACAAGACTAGTGGAGTTATCAAGCCATAACTCTTTGGTAACACCATCAATAAAACTAAACCAGGCAGCAATGGCTTCAAGCCAGTCACTCCTTGTTTGCCTATATGTTGCATAAGCAAACATGTAATGAGAGTACGGCAAGACTGCAACAAAGATATCCAGTTTTGTCTTTTGTCCGTTACCTTCACAGATTTCAAATTTATCTCCGCAGTAATCAATCATCTAGATTTCTCCGGGGATGTAACTGTTGGATATACAGAGCTCTTTTGTCTCTACTGAAACAGATTTTCTGAGCTTCTTGTATTCTCTGTAGAAACTGGAAGGACTTAGAATTGGGATGCCTTCAGGGGCTTTGTCCTTATATTTTTGATAAAGCCCTCTTAGGGAGTTGGAAGATTTTTCTGCCTCGGGAATAATTTCTTCCCAATCGGGAATAAAAACTTCTTTTGGGAGCCGCCTGTCACAAAACAGACGTTGGTATATCTCTTCGTCAGTCATCTCTCTTAAATCAACATAATTAAGATGAGCTTTCTGACATTTCCGGCTCCAATCATAGAGGGTAGATCTTGGAAGGTCGAGTTCTTTAGAAATGCTGCTAAAAGTACGACCACTATTGAGCATTCTTATTAGCTCTTTTAGTTTGAATATTTGATTTATATCCATATTTTTTTCCTTATAAAACCGCAAGTTGCGGCATTAAAATTTTCTCAAAGCATTGTTCTGAAAATTTTGTTGCCGGTAAAAGAACGACGTTGTCAGTGGCTGCGG
>CANTYJ010000097.1 GCA_947854175.1 uncultured Turicimonas sp.
GAAGTCATTGAAGCCAAAATGGTCAAGGAAATCAGAGAGGTTGCCGATTAACTGGGATTGCCAGCCGAAATTAGCGGGATCATACATACTTTTCCTTATATTTTGGAAAACGGATATAAAAGCCACTTCCTAAACGCAAATCTCCAAATTAATGTTCCACTAACTTCTATTGTCTCAGCTGGAACATTTACTTGAGAAATTAGTGGAAAATTTTCTTGCCAATGAAATGAAACCCGTTCTTGAAAGTTGGGTTCTTTTGGGTAAAGTGTTTCTTGAGAGTTATTCAATCAAAATATCGTAAGTACCCATGAATCCTGGTCAAGACAATACAAGAAAACTTTCAAAGGTTATTTAAAACCAAAAAAGATGCCAAGCATCTTTTTTGGGCTTTAAGATAACAAGAATCAAATCTTGACTTTTATAGCTACTTAATTACTTAGGTTCCTTCATCCCCCACGCCTTAACATCATGACATGTAGCACAATCATTGACTGACTGTCTATGTTCTCTATGACAATCATTGCAGTCTTCGGTCTTTCCGAAGTGATAACTGTCATGTGGATTTATAAGTGCCATGTGTTCTTTAATTTCTCCGGTTTTTTGATTTTTCATCTTAGAAATAAAATTCAATCGTTCCGTTTTTTTTGCAAGCTCATCTTGCTTATGGCAGACAATGCATTTACTGACAGGTGCTGGTTTAAAAGAACTTCTGTCATGACAGGCCGTACATTGAACTCCTCGTTGAGCATGTTTACTCATTGAAGGCATTTGGGCATAGCTGATGTTCAAACCAAAAACAGCGATTAAAGATAATACAAATGATGATTTTTTCATGTCGGTACTCCTTATCTTCTCGGCTCTTCCGCAACGGTTTCTCCGGCAATCATTCCAAAAACTGCGCACTCCGGCATGGAACACCCGGTCATTCTTTCTTGACCATGTAAACCTCCTGACGCTTCTCCAACGACATAAAGCCCAGAAATTGGTTCGCCTGTTTCCAAACTTATTGCTCTTGCCTTCAAGTCGGTTCGAATACCACCCGGGGTGTAGTTAAGACGAGGATTTACCGGCATTGCATAAACGCCGTTGCTTGTATCCAAAGGTTCAACTTTTCTCCCGGATCTTTCTAAAGGTTTTCCGAATTCTTCATCTTTACCGGAAGCAATTTGCTTGTTGTATTCATCAACGGTCTTCTTGACTAAAACCGGATCAGCACCAAATGCTTTTGCAGCTTCTTCAACCGTCTTATATTTAACGAGTGTTCCATCAATTCCATTTAATCCATTTAAGCTTCTTTGGACTCGGTTAAGGTTATGGAATTTAGCAAGTGATTTTTCGTCATAGAGAATAAAAGGTTTTTGATCTCCATTCTGCATGCGTTGCAAAAGTACGGTTTGTGCTAAGGCATTTCTTGTAGAACCTTCACTCATAAAACGTTTCCCAGTGGCAGGATCAATAATGACGCCCCAAATCATATCTTCTGTTGGAAGTGGGTATGCAAAGCGGAACAAAGACAAATGCATAGGTTGTGCGCCTGCTTTAACCAGAGTCTTTAATGACCCGGCGGTAGCTCCCGGATTTGTTGTCGTTGCTACGCCGGCTAAAAATGGAACTTCTGATGAACGGAAAGCTTTATCTCGGGCATAGCCGCCGGTTGCAAAAATAATGCCTTGTCTCGCATAAATAGTTTTGACCTCTCCGGTTTTGTTATGAAGGTCGTCACGTTCCGGTGTATCAAAATAATAATTTTCTTTAACGACCAAACCAATTGCTCGGCCTTTGTCATCCAGGATGACTTCGTCAGCTTTGGTATGAGTACGGACCTCAAGGTTTTTCAATCCTTTCATATGTTTCCATAAGGCATTTAACAAACCGGCCCCGTCTCCTTTAGAAACAAGTACTCGAGGTTCGCTATGACCTCCGAGCTTTAACAGTCTGCCGTCCCATTCAACTCCCCGATCAGTCATAAACTTTTCTGCTCGGGCTGTGTTTTGAGCCATGACCAGTGCTTTCTGGTAGTCACCCATATTGCCTGACACTTTATACATGTCAGAGGCTAACTTTTCAGGACTATCCTGAACACCTTTCTTTTTCTGAAGTGGAGAACCCACGCAGGCAAAATTCAAACCGCTGATGCGGGAAGTTCCGCCCAATCTACTCATTTTTTCAATAAGCAGAACTTTTGAGCCTTTTTCTGCCGCAGCAATTGCAGCAATGGTGCCGGAAACTCCGCTACCGACGACAATAACGTCATATGTTTCATCGAATTTTTTCTTTTCGGTGGCATGCACCAAACCGGAAGCGGTAACCCCAAGCACAATGGCAGAGGATTTGAGGAAAGACCTTCTTGATTGGGTAGCAGTCATTATGATTTCTCCTTTGGATTTTTGTCAGTACTTAAATCTTAAATTTTCTTAAGAAATAAACCGCTAAAAGTTGAGGAGAAAAAATTACAAAAGTGCTACAACTTCAATCTAATCGTTAAGGTCTTCCAGAAAATAACCAATCCCTGAGTAGGAAGAAATCAGAGATTCTTCTATCCCGGCAACTTTCATCTTTTTTCTTATTCGTGTAAAAGAGACTCTCAAATAATTTGTTTCTCCAATGAATTCCGCTCCCCACACCTGTCGAAGCAAGTCCTCGTGAGTAAAAACGACTCCGGGCCTTTTCATAAGAACAGCCATCAGTCGGAATTCTGTATCTGCTAAGAAAATTTCCTCGTTTTTATAAGAAAACTTCCTTTTCCCTATATTCATGACCAACGGGCCGTTTGTCAGAATATTCTCTCTGCTAAATGAATTAGCCTGCGAAAACCTTCTTAGGATTGCATTAATGCGGGCAATTAATTCTTCCATTGAAAAAGGTTTCACGATGTAGTCATCTGCTCCCAGCTCGAGAGCTTTTGTTTTTAACGATACTTCAAACCGAGCCGAGAGAAAAATAACAGGAACCTGACTTTTTCGTCTTAGTTCTGTCAGGAAGGTTAACCCGTCCATCTCCGGCATCATGTAATCAACGACAACCAAGTCCGGTTTTTCTAAAAGACTGTCAATAACTTTTAATCCTTCCTCCCCGTCAGCGGCTGTTGCTACATCGAATCCTTCTTTTTCCAGAGCGCGGGAAACATAACGCCTGATTTTGCTTTCATCATCAATGATTAAAATTAGTTTCTCATTCATTGTTCTCTTTCTCCGGATATGGAATGATTATCGTAAAAATAGTTCCTACATCAACCTTACTTTTAACCGTGATTGTGCCTTCATGAAGTTCTACGACACCTTTTACTATTGAGAGACCCAATCCTGTTCCGCCCGGTTTTCTTCCGGCCCCCTTTTGTACCTGATAAAACTTTTCAAATATTTTGTTCGTTTCTGTTGAATTTATTCCGATTCCGTTATCACGTACTTGCATGAATAAATTTGAATTTTTCTTTTTTGCGGTTATTTCTATGAAAGGCTTTCTTTCCTCCGAAGAATACCTCAATGCATTAGATATAAGATTACTTAAGACCTGAACAAATGAATTTCGGTCGACATAAACAATCTGAGCATCCTCTGAAATATCAGTACTAAGTTCAAAATCTCCATAAACTTTATTGACTCGGACTGCCTGCTTGATTAACGGTTTTAACTGACAATATTCTTTATGAATTTCATATGCACCTGATTCCAACCTCGATAAATTTAACCAGCTCTCAATAAGGTTCTTCATTGAATCAGTATCGTGCAGGATGTCATGTAGCTTATCTTTGTTTTCCCGATCATTTTCGTTTGCCAGAATATCTTCCGCCTGCAGTCGAATGGTTGCCAGAGGAGATTTAAGTTCGTGGGCAGCAGCTCCAATAAGATTATCTTTTAGCCGATTTATTTCTTCTTCTGTTGTCACGTCATGCAAAAGAATGCCTTTAACAACGATACCCGACATCGGAATGTCAAAAATCACCAACTCAATGCAACGCTCATCACTTAGAGAAACTTTGAGCTCTCCCGTATAAGCTTTCACCAATAATTTTTCTCTAAATAATTCTTCAAAGAAATTGATATTTCTTCCAAGTAGGTCAACACCTAGAAGCTGGGCCACGGCTGCATTGGCATATAATATTTCGTTGTTCTTTCCTATAAGCAACAATCCTTCCGTTAGGCTCTTAAAGACATGGCTCATCGTAAATTCCTGTTCACTAATTTTTTGAACCTGCCTTTCAACTTCCTCCTGTAGTTTGTTGTTGACCGCTTCCAAGTCTGAGTTAGCCTTATTGAGTTGGGAGGAAACGAACGAAAATTTATGCTGGAGATCCTTTAACTCTTTCGGAGAAGTCACTACTTCAGATTTGGTCGGTCGGTTTCTTCCTGCCGATATTTGGCTCATTAATTTTTTCACGGACTCGGTTAATGGTCTTGAAATATAAAAAGAAGATAAAACGGTAAAAGACAAAATAATTAACCAAACAAAAACGTTTACCAGGACCGTATCTTTGATGAGTTCAGCTCTCGATTCCTGTTCACTCAATATGGATAAGACCCAGGAAGTTCCCGGAACTTGAGTTGCATAAACCAGAAAATTGCAGGAACCGGAACTTTCTATAGTCAACCAGTTTGACGAATGATTTTTAAATGCCTCTGTGACTTTGAAGGATAAATCAACAGGAACTTTATTGATGTTTACTGATGAAAAAATGATTTTTCCCGATGCATCCGTTACAACAATTTCAAACTCTGTTCTTGTTTCACTCGGGAGAACTTTTTTAGAAAGTTCCTTTAAATCAATAGCAGCAACTGCATAACCGATGATGTTCAAATCGTTATCTTTAATCGGTATAGACAAATTGATAATTTCTCCTCTAGCGGCTCCTGTGGCATCGACTATTCCGGAAAACTTCACATCGTTTGAAGCTGTCTTATTTTTCCAGTGCTCTCTAAATCTATGGTCTACGCCGATGTTTGATTGATGTTCGTTATTTTCTTCAGGACAAAAAGCTACTGTGACACCTTCTCTATCATCTACATGAATATTTAAAAAGTCCGGAAATGTTTTTCTGACACTACTGAGAAAAGCATTGTTTACTTTAACGTTCTCTAATCCTTCATTCTTGATGAATTCGGCAACCGTCATCAAAAGATACTTGGCAGTATTGAGCCGGGAGACTAGATTTTGCTCCGTGCTCTCAGAAAGTTGTTTCTGGATTTGTTCGAACCTTTGGATCGTTTCGCTCGCCATTCGGTATTGAAGAGAGGTCATAACAAGACAAGGAATGGTCGCCGTAACCAGTAGAACAAGCATTAAATATCGGTTAAATCGCATTTTTACCTCCCATACATAGGTTACCTCTCTCGTCAGCTCACTGATATTAGTTTTTCTCCTCAGAGAAATAGGCTTCCGTTTTTTGAATTGTCTCCAGCTGCAAAATACTTATAAATCCTCAAATTTTTATAAGAAATGATCTTTATAATGACTTGTTTTTACAGCGAACTTGAAAAAATGTCTTCTGAAAACCATGTAAAACTTCACGCAGATCCTTTAGCTTCAAAAAAAGAAGCGTGGAGCGGCCGTTTTTCTGAACCTATGGCAGATTTTGTACTTCGTTATACAGCCAGTGTGGGTTTTGACAAACGCTTAGCTAAAGCCGATATTGCAGGTTCTCTTGCCCACGCCAGAATGCTTGCCAAAACAGGCATTATTTCCAAAGAGGATTTGGCAGCCATCGAAAGAGGCATGAAACAAATATCGGAAGAAATCAAGAACAATACATTCAAATGGAAGCTTGAACTCGAAGATGTCCATTTGAATATTGAAGCTCGTTTAACTCATCTTATCGGTGATGCAGGAAAACGCCTTCATACCGGCAGAAGCAGAAATGATCAGGTCGCTTTAGATATCCGTCTTTATGTCCGGGATCAAATAAAACTTATCGTCTCCCTTCTCGAACATCTGCAACACAGCCTTCTTTCAGTTGCAGAAAAGAATATCGATACCATCATGCCGGGTTTTACTCATATGCAAATCGCTCAGCCGGTTTCGTTCGGCCACCATCTTCTTGCATATGTGGAGATGTTTGAAAGAGACAGACAGCGTTTTCTTGACTGCTTCAAGAGAGTAAACGTTTCTCCGTTAGGAGCCGCAGCACTTGCAGGCACAACTTATCCAATCGACAGAGAGTTTGTCGCATCTCAGCTTGAAATGGATTCTGTGACACAAAATTCATTGGACTCTGTCAGCGATCGTGACTTTGCTGTTGAGTTCTGTAGCTGCGCTTCTTTGACCATGGTCCACATCTCCAGACTTTCTGAAGAACTTATTTATTGGATGTCTTTCGGTTTTGGCTTTATCGAGTTACCGGATAGATTCACAACCGGTTCTTCAATCATGCCTCAGAAGAAGAATCCTGACGTTCCTGAAGCTGCCCGCGGAAAAACAGGACGAGTTGTAGGCCACTTGATGGGATTGTTAATGCTCATGAAAGGTCAGCCTTTGGCTTACAATAAAGACAACCAGGAAGACAAGGAACCTTTGTTTGACACCATTGATACGGTCGTTGATACCTTAAGAGCTTTTGCAGAAATGATCCCGGGTATTCAAGTCAGAAAAGATAACATGAAGCAGGCTCTTAATCAGGGCTTTGCAACAGCCACCGACTTTGCTGATTATCTGGTTAGAAAAGGTCTTCCGTTCAGAGATGCTCACGAAGCTGTCGGTTGCGCTGTCCGCTTGGCTTCAGAGAAGAACTGCCAACTTCATGAATTATCCTTGGAAGAACTTAAGCAGTTCAATTCGTTAATTGACGAAGACGTTTATAAGAGCCTGACTCTTGAAGGTTCTTTAAGAGCCAGAAATCATATTGGAGGAACGGCTCCGGAACAAGTTCAGTTCCAAGTGAACCGTTGGAAGAAGATTTTGGCGGAAAGAGAATAACTCTTTAATAATTCGAAGAAAAGGTTTCCGTCCGGAAACCTTTTCTTTTATCGACTTAATTATTCGCCGAGTTCAATCTTATGAACCCAGCCTTTAACATCTTCGATGTCTCCGGCTTGAATACCTGTCAAGGTTTCGCGTAGTTTTGCGCTAACAGGCCCAATCTTGTCCATACCTGTCGGGAGATAAATATCGCCTTCCTTAGAATGAACCATTCCGACAGGAGCAAGAACGGCAGCCGTTCCGATAACAGCCATTTCCTGCATATCTTTAATTTCCTCGAACTTCACCGGACGTTCTTCAACCTTCAGTCCGAGAATATCTCTGGCTACTTCTACCAAAGAGCGGCGAGTAATTGACGGCAGAATTGAAGGAGATGAAGGAATAATTACTGTACCTTCCTTGTTGACAAACATGATGTTGGTTCCGCCGGTTTCTTCGACGAATGTACGTGTTGCGGGATCAAGATAAAGATTTTCTGCGAAACCTTCTCTATGGGCTTCCATTGTCGGATAAAGACTCATAGCGTAGTTCAAACCTGCTTTGATATTACCGGTACCGTGGGGAGCAGCTCTATCATAGTCAGACACACGCAATTTAATCGGCTTAACAGCTCCTTTGAAATACGGGCCGACCGGCATTACAAAAATTCTTAAAATGAACTCATTGGCCGGAGCAACGCCAATCTGTGGGCCGGATCCAATCATTACCGGACGGATATATAAAGTAGCACCTGAACCATGCGGAGGAACCCATGCAGCATTGGCACGGACAACATCTTCTACTGCTTTAACAAAGCGATCGACAGGAAAACTTGGCATTTCCAACCGTTTGGCGGTGTTGAACATGCGCTTACCGTTTTCTTCCGGACGGAAAGTAACAATATCACCTTTGGCTGTTGTGTATGCCTTCAGGCCTTCAAAGCAGCATTGGGCATAATGCAATACACAGGCTGCTTCAGACAACTCAATATTAGGATTATCTGTTAATTTTCCTTCATCCCATTGACCGTCTTTCCAGCGTGCTTCAAAACGGAAATCAGTTGGCTGGTAGCCGAAGCTAAGCTTGCCCCAATCAATATCTTTCTTTTGCATTCTTTTTCCTTGGTTATTTGATTAGTTGTCTATGTCGTTAAACACACAAAGAGAACTCTAAAAGGATCACTTTAGAGAAAAGTCTTACCGCCAAGTCTTATAGACAGGGGTTCTCTCTCGTGGTCAACGATCTTTAGTAAAAATTAAAAGCAAAAAACATGGCTTTCAGCATATTTTACTTCTTACTTCTGCTGTTACTAAAAATTAACTTTGGGAGTTTCGCCCATGAACCTATACCTATCAGACCTGCTCAATCACCTAGCTACCTGCTACTTTGAGTTTGCTGAGCAAGATTGAACCTGTGAGGTAGTTATCCGAGTCTATCGCATCATCTGCAACAGCCTCAATGGAAGCAAACATGTCTCTGAGGTTTCCAGCGATTGTGATACCGTCAACAGGATACTGAATTTGTCCGTTTTCAACCCAAAAACCTTTGGCACCTCGGGAATAATCACCGGTAGTTAAATTAACTCCCTGTCCTATCATAGAGGTGACCAAAAGACCGGTCCCCATACGGTTCAAAAGGGCTTCTAAACTATTTTCTCTATGACCAGGCCGGGCTTTTAAATATAAGTTGTATGCCCCGCCTGCATTACCTGTGGTTTTCATCCCTAGTTTCCGGGCTGAATAAGTTGATAAAAAATAACCCTTAACGATTCCGTCTTCGATCACATTTCTTTTGTGTGCCTGTACTCCTTCATCATCAAATGGGGCTGAGCCATAGCCTTTTTTAACGAAGGGATTTTCTTCAATCGTGACAAATTCGGGAAAAATCTTTTTTTCTAGCGAGTCGTTTAAAAAAGACAGTTTTCTGTACAACTGTGAACCGGAAACGGCTGAAGCAAACAGACGCAAAAGACCTTTTGCTGTCAAGGCATCAAAAATAACCGGGCATTCTCTGGTCGATAAGGTTTTAGCAGACAGCATAGAAAGAGCCCTTTGTGCTGCTTTCCGGCCAATGAATTCAGGAGACAACAATTCCTTCGGATCTACTTTTGTGTCATACCAAAAGCCCTCTTGCATTCCGTTGTCGTCTTCGGCGATAACAGATGTATCCATACTGTGATGGCTGTAGTCAAATCCATTGCAAAAACCCAATGTATTTCCCAGGACAAACCGGCCGACGCTGGTAGAAACGTTACTTCCTTCAGAATTGACAATCCTAGGATCGGCATCGAGTGCGGCCTTTTCAGATCGTTTACAGATTTCGATAGCCTCCTCCGAAGAGATACTCCAAGGATGGCATAACGATAAATCTTCAGGTTTTACACACAGTTCTGATTTATCGGGCAATCCGGCAAAAGGATCCTCTGAAGTGTACCCGGCAATATCGACTGCGGCTTTTACCGTTTTTTTAATACTTGATTCGGACAAATCTCCGGTTGAAGCGCTACCACGACGTTTCCCCACATACACCGTTATGCTGAAACTACGATCTCTGGTATGTTCCAAAGTTTCAACGTCAAGATTTCTGACAGTTATATTTAATCCGCTTTCATCCTGCACCTCGACTGAGGCTGCTGTTGCACCGCAAAGAAGTGCATGGTCAAGGGCAAATCTAACACTGCTTTCCAAGAAATCTTTACTACTTAATGTGGGGCTTTTGGTCATAGTCGGGTCTTATTAAACGCAAATGAAGATTAAGATAAAAGAATCAGTAAAAATACACCGTTTTGGACTTGACGTGCTAGGAATGTAAAGAAAAATGGCAAAAATTTTTGAAGAAATAGAAGAATATGAAGGTCCGAGCAAGAGCGAATTAAAAAGACAGGCTGAACATCTTCAAAGCCTTGGAAAAGAACTGACAGAACTGGGACCTGAAACCTTAGTAAAAATTCCTCTTCCCGAAATTATTCTCCAGGAAATTAAAGAATTTCATCGGATGAAGAGTTACGGAGCACAACGCCGGCAACTACAGCTCATTGGCAAATATATGAGATCTCTGGATGCTGAAAAAGTAAGAACCGCAATTGATCGCGCTAAAGGCAATGACAAAGCAGCCGTTGCAGCATTGCATAAATCAGAGCGTCTGAGAGATGCGCTCATTGAAAAAGATGAGACTCTGACCACTTTTATTAAAGATTTTCCGGAAGTTGATGTTCAACTTGTCCGTCAGCTCATCCGCAATGCCAGAAAGGAGGCTCAAAACAATAAGCCGCCAAGAGCCTCCAGAGAGCTTTATAGATTAATTCACGCCATGGTTTTGCTTCCACTGGACTTGGAAGCAAAAGAAGAAGAGGAAGAAGACAATGAATAAAACAGCAAAAATCGGTCTGGTTTCAATTTCAGATCGTGCATCAGCAGGTACTTATCAGGACAAAGGTATTCCTTCTTTAAAGTCATGGCTCGAGAAAGTCATTCTTTCTCCATATAGCATTGAAGAAAGACTTATTCCTGATGATAAGGAAACAATCGAGAAAACGTTAATCGAGCTTTCTGATCAAAAACTTTGTGATTTGATTTTAACGACCGGCGGTACAGGACCGGCAAAAAGAGATGTCACTCCGGATGCGACCTTGGCCGTTGCTACCAGAGAAATGCCAGGATTTGGAGAACAGATGAGAGCCATTTCATCCGTTTTTGTTCCCACAGCAATTCTGTCCAGACAAGTTGCAGTTTTAAGGGAAAAGGACGAACACTCTTCTCTGATTATCAACTTACCGGGGCAACCAAAGGCCATTTCAGAAACGCTTGAAGGTCTTCCTTCTAAAGGAGTTAACGGAATTTTTGCCGCCGTTCCATACTGTATTGAATTAATCGGAGGTCCTGCAATCGAAACAGATTCAAGATTCGTTAAAGCTTTCCGTCCGAAGTCTGCTCCCAGACCTCAAATTATCGACTCTTTGATTATTGAGCCTGAAGGTAAAGCAGATTCCTCCATTATTATGCTTCACGGACTAGGGGCAGACGGTGCCGATTTCGCACACTTCAGAGAAGAGCTATCTGCTTTCGGAGCACCTTTGGCTAATACCCGAATGGTTCTTCCCCATGCTCCCTACATCCCCATCTCTATGAACAATGGCTATGAAATGCGAGGCTGGTTTGATCTTTTCAGTTTAGAAAGCACTGAAAAAGAAGATGCCAAAGGAATTCAGGAAACATTTAAGCTGATTCGCCGACTTATTTCCGAGGAGGAATCTCGTGGCATTCCAAGAAGCAGAATCATACTTGGGGGTTTCTCTCAGGGCTGTTGCATGACTCTGTACTCTGCCGTTCGTTTAGAAGAACCCATTGGCGGCTTCTTTGGTCTAAGCGGATATCTCCCCATGATCAACAAAGAAGAGATAGAGCACGTTGGAGAAGCCATTAAATCGCCGATTTTCATCGGTTACGGAAAAGCCGACAGCGTAGTCCCTCCTGCCTTTACTGAAATTTCTATTAAGTACCTGAATGAATTAGGAGCGACAAATCTTCAAGCCCATGGTTATCCCGGACTCGAACATTCTTTAAATGTTGATGAGATAGGTGATCTGGCAGACTTCTTGGAGTCCGTTCTGAGGAGCAAATAAGCCATTACAGACTGAAAACTTGTAACGTTGAAGAAGTGTTGAAAGGAAAAGGAACAATATGACTGCGACTCAAGACCTAAATCTGCTTGAACATTATTTTCATGATCTAACACCGATATTTGAGCCCTTAAGGGTAAATTTGTTCACTGTCGGAGGAGTCGCGATTAACGTTTTCGACCTCATTGAATTTGTTCTAATCTTTATCGTCACCTATATATTGGGAAAGGCGGCAGAAGCCAGTATCACAAAGCTTGGAAAATACCATGGGCAGGTTCGCATGGAGTCCCTGCAGATGTTTGCTAAATTTGTGCACTGGGGAATTCTGTGTGTCGGCTTGATGTTCGGTTTCGCAGCAATCGGATTGCCGATTACGCACTTGGCAATTTTTGTTTCAGCTTTATCTGTAGGCATCGGCTTTGGATTACAAACCATTGTTAATAACTCAGTGGCCGGTCTTATTTTGATGACAGAAAAAACAGTCAATGTAGGAGATGTTATTCAAGCTCCAACAGGAGCAATCGGTAAAGTTAACATGATTACCATCCGTGCGACCAGAATTATTACGGCACTCGGTCAAGAAGTCATTATCCCGAACGCATCATTAATCAATAAGTGTTTTATCAACTACTCAATTAATGCGAGAGGGGTCAGGAAGGTTTTTCCATTCAGTGTTCCGTACGGGATTGATTTCCGAAAGGTCAAGAAGATTATCGAAGATGCTGCTGTATCCGTTCCATGTTGCATCAAACCGGATGAGTATCATGAAGTCGAATGCGGAATAACCGGCTTCGGCAATTTCGGTCTCAATGTTGAATTAGTAGTGTGGGTAGATCCTATCGAATTGATGGAACCTTATCGGATGGAAGCAGCTTTTTTAAATGCAATTAATGATGCCTGTGTCGCCAATAACATCATCATCCCGGGTCCGAGTTATACAGTCAGTGTTGCTACCTCGGGGACTGTCTCTGCAAGCGGCTCAACTTCTACCGTCCCTCCTTCCTTGCAAGACCCCAACAAAGGCAGCAAAATTCCTGTAAGTGGTATTACAAGCCAACCAAGCAAAATTATTCCGCCGGGAATGACAAAAGAGGCAGCCATTTTCGGAGTACCTCAGCAGACTTTTGATAGTCCGCAAAAAACGAGGAAGGAAAAAGACGAGGAAGATGAAGAGTAGAATCTAAAACTGAAAATATCAGTTTTGTGAGAACTCTTTGAACAAATACGTCGGTCGCTTTGCTCCTTCACCAACCGGAGATTTACATCTCGGTAGTCTGGTTTGTGCTCTTGCCAGTTACCTGGATGCCCGAGCACACCGAGGGAAATGGCTCATACGCATCGAGGATATTGACCCGCCCAGGGAACCTGCCGGTGCAGCAGAGAAAGTCCTTTCTACTCTTAAGCTCTTTGGTTTTGAACCGGATGATGACGTTATTTTTCAGTCCCACCGTTATCACCTGTACGAAGGGGCTTTAGAGAGGCTCAAACAACTCAATTATGTTTATGGGTGTTCGTGTACACGGCGGGAAATCGCTATGGCCGCAAAACAACAAGGCCTTCGCGAAAATGTCTATCCCGGAACATGCCGCTCGGGTGCCAACAAACCTGCCAGGTCCTGGAGATTTAAGGTCCCCGCCGGAAGATTTTCTTTTCATGACCGTTATTACGGAGTCCTCTCACAAAATGTCGAGGACGAAGTCGGTGATTTTGTCTTAAAAAGAGCCGATGGATTTTGGGCTTACCAATTGGCTGTTGTAGTTGATGACGGCGAGCAAGGCATCAACAATATCGTGAGAGGAGCTGATTTATTAGACAACACACCAAGACAAATCCTTCTTCAACAAGCTCTGTCTTTGCCCCATCCAACATACATGCATATCCCTCTTGTTTTGGCTGAGGACGGGAAAAAACTTTCTAAACAGAACGGAGCTACAGAACTCAATACCAGAGAACCGGACAAAGAAATTCTAAGAGCGTGGAAGCATCTAGGTTTTGAGGAATTTAAGTTTCAGACCCCTGAAGAATTTTTAAAAAAAGCAATCCCCGTGTGGAGCTCAAGCAAATATTTCCGTCCTTAGAAAATACTTATTCTGCTCTTCTACCGGAGCCGCCCAATAATTTTGCGACTAACGTATTTTTCTTTGGCATCTCATATCCCACCAGCGGTCCCTTTCTTATCTCAACTTTAGGAGAAGAAGCTTTAGAAGGAACATATGGCTGTGAGAAGAAGGGATCTTCATCTTTCCTGACTTTCTCGTAGATGTACTTTTTATTCGGATTGATAAAATCGAATTTGACTCTTTTCGGTTTGATCTCCCGGATATTGAACTTCTTTTTGGTTAGCTCTTCAATTGCGTTGACATTTTCTTCATCGAATTTTGTCATCAACGTGATAGCAAGCCCTTTTGCACCTGCTCTGCCTGTTCTTCCGATTCTATGGACATAGTCTTCAGCAGAAAAAGGAACGTCAAAATTTATGACCAAGGGCATGTCAGGAATATCAAGACCTCTTGCAGCAACATCTGTTGCAACAAGAAAGTTAATAGAACCCTCCTTAAATTTATCCAATGTTTTGGTTCTTTCTTCCTGAGTTTTATCCCCATGAATAGCATCTGCTAAGAACCCCATTCTTTCCAACCGGCGGGACAATCTGGAAGCTGTGACTTTGGCATTAACAAATATTATTCCTTGAAGAGACTTTCCATTTTCATCGACCGCTTTGGAAGTCAACAACTCAACCAGAGCATCAATCTTTTTTCCATCCTCAACCAAATACATCTCTTGTTCGATAGTGGATGCCGTTGAGTTTTGACGGGCGACCTCGATCATCACCGGATCGTTCAGGAAAGTCTTTCCAAGGTTTCGTATTTCAGGAGAGAATGTTGCGGAGAACATGAGGCCTTGTTTTTGTGCCGGAAGTTCTTTAAGAATCTTTGATATATCAGGCAAAAAGCCCATATCTAACATCCTGTCTGCTTCATCCAGAACGACAATTTCGACATTCTTCAAGGAAATGTTTCTTTGTTCAAGATGATCCAGCAAGCGACCCGGAGTTGCCACCAAAATTTCAACTCCTTTTTTTAACTCTTCGGCCTGGGGAGCAATATTGACTCCTCCATAAGCACAAGACACCCGTAATTTGGTTTCAGAAGAATATTCAACTAGATTTTCAGCCACCTGAATAGCTAATTCTCTGGTCGGAGTAAGAATCAATGCTCTAACAGGATGGCGGGCAGGCGAAACACTTGAGGTTTCATGACGAAGAATTTTTTGGATAAGCGGTAATCCGAAGCCGGCAGTTTTTCCCGTTCCTGTCTGAGCCGCCCCCATTACGTCACGCCCTTCTAGTACAACCGGAATTGCTTTAATTTGTATGGGGGTCGGATGTGTATAACCTATTTTTTCAAGTGCTCTAAGAATTTTTGGGTCTAAACCAAACTCACTAAACTCTTGATTTCCTGCCTGTTCTGTCATTAATCATCTTTCCTTTTTTGAAGACAAGATTTTAATCAGTTCAAATGAGCAAAAAAAATAAAACAGGTATATTCGGGTTCCTAATACCTTTACCTCTATAGAAATTCCAAATTAAGTTCTTTTCGTCAAATGATTGTCTGCCCTTATCTTTTGCAAAGAGCCGGGATGTTTGGAAGGAACAGCCAAAACAATTACGGTCATAAGAATCAACGCACCACCGACAACTTCCCAAAAGTTCATTGTTAAACCAAGAAGTATGACTCCAAGCACTGTTGATGCCACGGGATCCAAGGTTTCCATCATCCCGGCAATTTCCGCCGGTATGTATTCGACACTTAATTGGAACAACCAGAAAGACAAAATCGTACCGAATACAACAATGAATCCATACGCTAGTACTGCCATCCATGTCCAGTCGAGCGGTTCATTCCAAAAATGACTAAACAAAGTAATAACAACACCGGTCAGAAATAAAGCCCAACTGGTCGCTAAACCGGAACCTACCCGTTTAATAAGTTTTTGGGGGACCAGAACGTACAAGGCACTTGCAATACCGGAGAGTATTCCCATTACCAACCCCATCATGGAAACATTAAACTGAGAAAAATCGCCTCCGGTTACAACGAGAACGACTCCGGATAAAGCAACAAATGCGCAAAGAACTTCAATTTTTGTTAATTTCTTATGTTCATATACAAACATCCAAAGCATAATCCACAGAGGCACAGTGGCTGTTAAAACAGCTGCAAACGGTGCATTGCTATATTGAATGCAAATGAAAAACGTCAGCTGAGTCGCAATAATCGTAAACGTGTAGAGCCACAATCCGACAAAATTCTGAAGATTAAAAAATGGCCTAAAAACATCACCTTTTCTGGCAATCGCTTCCAACAACACGAACAAACCGCCGGCAACCAGCATTCTGATAGACACTAAATCCATCGGAGAGAAATGACAGTAAGTCATTAAGTATTGAGCAGCTACACCCATCGCGCCCCAACAGCAGGCAGCAGTACCAGCCATTGCCATTCCTTTTATGAATTGCGACATTTAGCCTCCTAACCATTCAATGTGATTTAAGGTTAACAATGATTAGCAAATGTCTATATGAAAAAGCTTCGAAATGGGAAGATTGGTCAGCCGACTACTGAGACAAAAACAAAAGATTGTCACAACGAACAATGCCGGGAAAGAATAGCCAAAAACACTTTAATCAACAGCATCGATACGATAAAGCAATCAACTGTTATTTAACTGATCAGCTTCACTGCCACATCACAAAGTTTTGAATTTTGAAAAGGAACTATCTGTAGAAATTTAATTACTATTCGTCTTATCCGTATCTGTTGAAACTAAGATAACATCATTCGATTTGTATCCAACTGATTTAACTACCTAATATTTAGGATTTTTATGAGATACCATGCAAATTTAAACAATTTGTGAGATTGAGACGCTTTGCTTAATTTGCTAACTTTCTGTTTTCTAAAGATTTTAAGTTTTTCTCCAATAAATATAACATGTATTTGGTACATAATTCATAACAAATTACTTGTTCATTAGGGAATTTACTATTACTATGAGACCCATAGTGAAAACACTTTGATTCCCACAAACCTCTTGGAGGGCACCATGTTAAGAATGCGCAGATCACCTAGAGAGCGGGCCGCTTTTCCGACAGAGCTACCGTCTTTACATATTCCCGCCGGCGTTTCTCCTGAAGTTTATGCTTCACACCGCAGTATTCTCTCTGTATTAATGCTGCGTTTTATGACTAGCCGTCTTCGTGCGATGTATCAAGCTTATGACGGAGATTTAACTCTTTGTCTGGTTCTCGGAGAAATTGCCTCCCGGAACACAGAACGTTTCATCGACGAACGCAGAGGATATATTCCGCGTAGCTTGTCTGCACCCGCACCTCAATTGTTAGCTTGTAACGCTCTGTCCATTTCAGAAGTCACCGGCATACCTCGTGAAACAGTTCGCAGAAAATTAGCCAAACTGATGGACTTGGGTTGGATTGAAAAAACACCTGAAGATATGTACGTCATTACGGACAAAATAGGTGAAGTTTTTGCTGCATTTGACGACTCCCAGACTTACGATCTTATGCATACTGCAGATCAAATTGAAAGAGTTCTAAGCAGTTAAGTCAAGCGTATTTTTAATTAATTGCCATTGAGCGCCGTTCCGCGTCACGGACGGCGTTTTATACTTTTAGGACATATAAAAAACAAATAAAAAGACAACACATGTTAAGAGTTTTGTCAACCTCCTTGGTGTTTAGCTTCAATGCAAAAACTTCCGCCTGCCTGAAATAGTCCAACTTTCAGAAAAAATAGTATTTTCTACCCATCCCCAAAATTATTTTGCTTCCTACAAGCAGGAAAAATTTATTAAATAGCTCTAACTTATTAATTCAAAAAGATTTATTTAATTAACCTACTAAATAAACGAACTCTCGCAATTGTATTATTTTGTAAAATTTAGATACTTAGCATACATAGCTAACTTCTTGTTTTTATGCATTAATTAAAAATACTCCTTATAGACATACCATGTTTATGGTATAAACATTCAGAAAAACCATTTGCTCAATACGGGATTCCCCGTTATCATAAACACATAGTAAAAACACTTAGACGATTACAACAAACAGTGGAGAGAAAAATGTTAAGAATGCGTAGAACACCTAAAGACAGAGCCGCTTTTCCGACTGAACTGCCGTCATTACATATTCCTGCCGGAGTCTCCCCGCAAGTTTATGCTTCACATAGAGAGATTCTTTCAGTCTTGATGCTTCGCTTTATGACCAGCCGTCTTCGCGCAATGTATCAGGCTTATGACGGTGACTTGACATTATGTCTGGTTCTCGGAGAAATTGCAGCCCGAAATACTGAACGCTTCTATGATGAACGCAGAGGTTATCAACCACGCAATCCATCGGCACCGGCTCCTCAGTTATTAGCCTGCAATGCACTTTCGATTTCCGAAGTTACCGGAATTCCAAGAGAAACTGTAAGAAGAAAATTAGCCAAATTAATGGATTTAGGCTGGATTGAAAAAACACCTGAAGACATGTATGTCATTACAGACAAAATAGGTGAAGTCTTTGCAGCATTTGATGATTCCCAGACTTACGATTTAATGCATACAGCCGATCAAATCGAGACTGTTCTTCAAAGTTAGGATGCAAAAAAGTTAGCTATAGTTTGTAAATACTCCTGTTAATAAGTTTACGCCGTCTACATATAAATAAATAGACGGCGTTTTTTTAATTCTCTGCGATTTCAAGAATCAATTCAAACGCTTTTTGGTTTACCTCGAACGCCTCTTTTGAATAAACGCCTTTTTCAAACTCGGGATACTCCTTGATGAATTCTTCTCTGACGTCAGCCAAGAACATATTTACCGCTTCGCTTAAGTTTTCTTTGGAGACACGGCCTAACTTCGATTTCACAGAATACGCCCGGTTTATCGTGAAGTAAGAACCATACAATTCTTTAAAGATTTCATTGTCTGCCAAAGAATCAGGATTGTATGTAGCCAGTCTTTCCAGAAAATTTTTGTTCTTTAATTTGTATGTTCTTCCACCCAAACTTTGAGGATGAAAGACCCAACCTTCCACTGTGGTATCACTAATTAGACTTTGCTGTGGGAAATCCTCAGTGTTGCAAATATCTCCGATCCGTACGTTTCTTTCGTAAACCGGAACTAAGTAATCTCCAAGTTTTAGTTCCTCCAGAAATTGTTCGACTTGTGGAAAGGAAAGTCGTATCCATTCTGTTGAGCCATTACTTTCGTAACCGATAGAAATCCCAAACACTTTATATAAGGCAACTCTGGGGGATGCGTATTTAATTCGCTTCATGTTTAAGAAATTTAGAAATTCCCCGTAAACATTGAAGACAGTTACCTTATCTAAAATACAAAAATTGTCTTTCAGAAATTTTGAACCTTTTTTTGCTTTCAAGATCTTTTGTAATTTTTTTATGAGAGGCTCGAAAATCGAAAGATGTTTTTTCAAAACAGGAATTGAAACTAACGCGTCTTTGCCTTGACGTGTAAAAAAAGAAACAGAGTCACTCTCGATGGAAGTACATATATTCGAACCATCTAATTTTTCTGTGATGATGTACAGCTTAGGATTTAAATATTCAATGCTCGGCCAAGCTTGAAAATAATTTTCTTTTTTCACTGGAGTTCCTTCTCTAACTAAAACAAGTTTTTCCAGAATAGCAAAAGGTGCCTGGCATCAGAGACATCAGGCACTTTTTTGAGATTAGCTGAGCAATACTTTAGAACTTGTATTGAACTTGGAGACCGCCCATCCAGGCATTCATTTTTTCAAATTTACCGACTTTTTGACCGCCTTTATGTTCATTGTACAAATCTCGATGGCCGATACCTCTAATGTGGCCGTAAGCCGCATCGATTTGCCAGTTCTTTGTCGGAGTCCAAGATACACCGCATGTTAGCCATAATCTCTTGGTATCAGGAATAAGGGCCGTTCTTAAAGTCTGGTCTTTGATAGGATCAGTTTCTAGTGCTACACCACCTCTGATGGTCCATTGGTCATTGATTTTGACATCGGCACCCAAACTCATAAGCCATACGCTCTTCCAGTTGTTAGTGATTCCAACTGAGGTAATATCTTTGGGCAAAGGCATACCAAAAATGCCTGTCCTGTCTTCAGTATAGAATTTCATGGTTTTGAAATTCTTCCAGTTTGCCCAACGCGCCAAAGCAGAAAGCCTTAACCAGGAAGTCGCTTCCCAAGTACCCGTAATCATGACTGTTTCAGGAGTTGTTAAATCACCGTAACCATGAGAAGTTTGGCTTGTTCTCAAAAGAGGAGAACGCATTGTGTAATCGCCCTTTGCATGAACATGAGCGGCGGATCTATAAGAAACACCAAATCTCAAGGTCTCAAGAGGAGAAATCATGATTCCGGCGTTATATGTAAACATCCAATCGGTACCTTTGAATTCAAATTCGCCGCCCCCGATCTTTGCTGGAAGACCGTTCTTAATCTTAGAATTTGTATACATAGCGGAGGCACCGCCACCAATACTTAACCAATCTGTTACTTTGTAGGCAATATTAGGATTGATATCAATTGTCACGATGGAACCACTGATACCTTTTTCTCTTTCTGACCAACCGCTGCCATAACGGACTTTCATTCCGTATGGTGCTGTAATTGCTAAACCGGCCCAAAGATTGTCAGTAATCTGATGAGATACAAAGAATGAAGGAATTGGAGCCGGTTTGTCTCTACCGTTTTCCTTTTGTCCTTGCAAACCTTTATATTCGATATCCAAGTCAACAATAGTTGAACTTAACTGAAGTTGAGTGCCCGGCAAAAGAGTCATACCGGCCGGATTGTAGAAAACTGCAGAAACGTCATCGCCGACAATACCTGCACCGGCGTGTGCACGTCCTAAACCTACAACACTCTGTTCAGTTAACTGGAAACCGGCGGCGGATGCGGCTGTGCTGAAAGCTGCCAAAGAACTTAAAACCACACCGGCAATTACTTTTTTAGTAGTTTTCATTTGGATTTGTATAACCTAAAACGTTTAATTAAATAAGACAAATTTTTCAATGGAGAAATTTTGGAGAAAATCAAGCATAAAAAACGGCCGATTTTTTAGGTGCAAACCCTTAGAATCGGCTGTTTTCTTCAATTCTAGCTGTCGTTATTATTCTGCAATGACTCCCGGACCTTCAAGAGAACTATATCCACCCCTTTTTGGTTTCACTTCAATTTGAACAGGAATCCGTTCATGGATCTGGCCCACATGTGAAATGACGCCAATCAGCTTTTGATGTCCGTGACGTTGATAATGCCCGTTGAGTTCATCTAATGCTTTTAAGGCTTTACTTAGACTGTTTTCATCCAACGTGCCAAACCCTTCGTCTAAAAACAAAGAATCAATTTGAATCTTATTTCCAGCCAAATCAGACAATCCGAGGGCTAATGCAAGACTAACGATAAATGTTTCTCCACCGGACAAGTTTTTTGTAGAACGAATAACTCCACCCATATCAGAATCCAAAACATCAAGTTCCATTGGGTCTTTAGTATTTTTAATCAGGAAGTAGCGGTCTGTCAGATTACTCAATACAGAATTTGCCTTTTTAATTAAAGAATCCAAGGTTAGGCTCTGAACGAATGCCTGATATTTATTACCTTTACTAGAACCTATCAATTCATTGAGGTTTTTCCATTTATTGACAACAGCTCTTTGTTTCTTGATATTTTCTTTCAGTATTTTTGCTGTTTTTCTCTGAGAATCATCCCTTTCCAGACGTTCTTTCAGACGACCGATTTCCTTTAATATTCCTTCTTTTTCGGTATTAACATCTCTGTTTTCGTTCTCAAGAACCTCAAGAGTTTTATCTGTTTTGTTTTCTTTCTCGTATTTTTTATTTTTTTCGGATAGGTCATTAATGCTTCGTTCAACGATGAGTTTTTGATTATTAAAACGTTTAATTTCGGAATTCAAAGCATCTAACTCGGACTTCAAAAGCAATGATTTCTCCCAACTTTCATCCGATTCAAATTTCTCCTGTTGTTTTGCTTTATTCCACTCTTTTTCTTGATAAGAGATTTCTTCATTCAGATTTTTAATCTCTTTAATAAATTCTTTCTGAAGAGATAATTGTGATGTTATTTGATGTTCCAATTGATTATTTTCGGTCTTAGTAGTTTCGTAAGAATCATTTGCCTTTTTTAAACTGTCTTGTGCTTTTTGTTCTTCCAAATCCGGATTCTTGTCGCCAAACAACTCTTTTCTTTCTTTTTCTAAGTCATTGAGCTTAGAGTTTTTCTCATCGAGATCTTTTTGAGATGTCGAAAGTGCCAGCTCCAAGGAATTAACTTGGGTATTAATCGAGTTAAATTCTGAACAAGCCAAATCCAGTGAGTGTTTCAAACGAACCTGTTCATCATTTTTACTTGAGAACTCATTGGCTCGACTTATAAACCTACCTAAATCCTCTTCGAGATTTTTCAAACTTAAAGGCTTCGAAAGAAAGTCCTTCAGTAGCAATGTCACTTGACTCAGAAGATTGCTTTCATTTTCGTACTCATCTGAGATTTCCTTCTTTGTAGCTTCTATTTGTTCGGACAAAACTGATAATTGCCCTTCCCCTTTAGATTGTTCCAAATTAATCCCACCAATTGAGTCTTTTAATTTAGAAATTTCTTCAGTCAGAACTCCTATTTTTTTGCTTTGTTTGAGGTGTTCCTCTAACTTAAATTCTGTTGAGGACAATTTTTTTGATTTTTCCTCTTTTAACTTTCGTAAACTTTTACTTAACTCTTCTAAATCGTCTTTGCCCTCTAAAGATAAGGAAGACAATTCTTCTTCGTAGCTTTGCAACAAGCCTCTTCTTGTTTTTTCCAATTTTTCTTTTTGACTTTGGTATCCGTCAACTTTTGTTTTTAATTTGACTATAAGGGAATTTAAATCCGATAGCTCATTCTTTTTCTTTTCAATATCTTCTTTAGAGGATTCTAGTTCCCTTTTTGCACTCAGCACTCCTTCCGGTAACTCTATAACATATGGATGTTCTGTTGCACCACAGAGCGGGCATGGCTCTCCTTCTTTCAAAAGCGATCTCTGATGAGTTAAATCATCAATCTTGGCCAGGGTCTGAAGGTTCTGAAAATTACTCTCTAAAATTTGAAGTGTTTCATTTTTAGACTCCGCTTGTAGCTGAGCATTATCTATCGCCTTGCAATTTTGCAAATAAGAATCATCCAACTGATATTGTTCTCTCTGTACATCAGCCACCTGTGGAACAAAAAACTTTTGTAATTTTTCAATAGCTTTAATTGCCGATTTACAAGATTTCTGGTCTTCTTCGAGTTCTTCCGGTGATTTTTCACCTGTTATTAACAAATTGGCATCTTTGAGAGAGGTAATCTCACCTTCTTTTTCTTTTATCTTGTTGATAATTGTGTTCCTTCTATTAGTCAGTTCTTTTAATGAACTCTCTAATCGGTGAAGATTTACTTGGTGCGTTTTAAGTTCTTCATCCTTTTTACCAAGATTTACCCTGACGCCATTCAGACTTGAGCGACAGGCTTTTAACTCCTCCAGATTATCAAAAAGAACCTTTGACGAACTATTTTGTAATAACCACTCGTTCAGTTGGTTAACTTTACCTTCCAGCTTCGTTTTAGTTCTTGTCTTATTTTCTAAGTCTTTCCGGTTTGTTTGTAAATCTCTATAGTTTGATTTTTTAATTTTTTCCGCTTCTGCGACTATTCCTTTTTGTGCCGTTATTTCTACATCTTTTGCTCTGACTTTATTAAGTATTGGAGACAATCTTTTAATTAATTCTTCAGCTCTTTTCTTCTCGTTCTCCAATTTTGTTAACAGGCCTTCTTGTTCTTTCTTCTTCTCTTCATTTTTATCCAATTGATCGTTTACAGCTGTCAATTTCTTGGCAACTTCATTTTCACTGTTTTGCTTTTCTTTTAGTTTGTTAAAAACCGGCAATATCAATTGTGCTGCGGTGTTCTTTCGGACTTTTTCATTGGCTGCAAGAATACTTTCTTCCTGTGCTTCAAGTTCTTTTTTTTCGGCGAGTTTTTTTTCGAGAGAACACTGATTTTCTTCAAACCCATTTTTCCAGGCTATGAGGACTCGAAGATCTTTTAATTTTTCGTCTAATTCTTTTTGTTTGTCGTTGTCAGCCTTAAACAGAGCTTCTTGATTTCTTCTTTCTTGTTCTGATAAGACATCTAATTCTTTGAAAGATTTCTCGAGATCTTCCAATGATTTTTTTTCGGCACTAAATCTTTCATATGTTTTTTGGGAAATTTCTTTATAAATATCCGTGCCTGTCACTTGTTCTAAAACTTGAGATTTCTCATCGCTTTTTGCTTTCAAAAACTCAGCAAACCCTCCTTGTGCCAACAAAACAGAGCGAGTAAATTGTTTGTATGTAAGGCCGGTAACCTCGTTTACTTTGTCAGCTTTTTCGTTTTTTAACGATGCGATTGTTAGCCATTTATTCGGTTCTGAGAGAACTTCCAAAGAAACCTCACAATCCTGTAAGTTACCTTCAATCTTTCCTTTTGCTCTTCTTTGTGACCAGGAAGAACGGTATCTATTACCACCGGATAAAAATTCGACTTGAGCCATACAATGTGAAGACTCTTTATTCATCACCTCATTAGATGCTTTGGTAACTTTGTCACACCTTGGAGTTTCTCCATACAAGGCCAGACTGATTCCGTCAAGTAATGTTGATTTACCGGCACCTGTCGGACCTGTTATTGCAAACAACCCGGAATTTCTGTAAGCCTCATCTTCAAAATCAATAAGCCACTTCCCTTTCAAGGAATTTATGTTTTCTAGGATTAATTTCGTAACTCTCATAACGGTATCCTTTACTTGACTTCGTCAGCTAAAACTTCATGAAGAATTTCGCAATAGCATTCCTGCAGATCTTTTAAATAGGTCTGCTTCTGCTCCTCGGACTCGAATTTGTAGGACTCATTAGCCAATGTACTTGCTATCAGTTTTTGGAAAACGGACTCAGGAGTCATCTCAGCAACAAACTCCTCATTAACCATTGATGCTAAATATTGCTGCTTTCTCGCAGTATCCCGGATGATCAAAATTTCTACATCAGTGTCTTTAACCATCGCTCGCAAAAGAGATATTAGATTTTCCGAGCTCTCTATGCCTTTGTGCTCAACTTCAACTAAACAAGGGACTTTTTCTTCAATCAGCCCAGATAAACGTTCGATAATTTCTGACTTCGTTCCTTCAACATGGACAAGCCTGTCAAATCGCGGAACTTCAACATCTTTTACCAACACGCTGTCATCTTCAAAATCGACTAATCGGACAATTTTCTTTTGTTGGCCTTCAGAAAAATCCAACGCAATCGGAGAACCACAGTAATTTTTTGTTGTGTCCCCTCCAACGATCTGGGGCCGATGAAGATGTCCAAGTGCTAAGTAATCAATTTCAGCTGGAATAATATCGACAGGCACCTGTCCTAAAGATCCGATGTATAAGTCTCTTTCTGTTTTAGATACATTGCCCCCGCTTACAAACAAATGGCCCGTGGCAATCAAAGGAACTTTTTTACCTTTCATTTTTTCTTTCGCCACTTGTACGACAGCCTCATAATGTTTGGCCATTGCAGCTAAAATCAGTTCATCTCTTTGAGAAAAGCTGTCACTTTCTTTCGTACTAAAAAAATCACGTTCCCGGAGGTACGGGACTGCACAAACTACCGCCTGTAATTCCCCATTGTCATTTTTAATTTCAACAACTTCTTCTTCCGGATTGTCTTTGGCATCACCTATGACATGGATATTCAGCATTTCAATAATAGTCTTAGGGGCGTTTAGAAAGGAGGCCGAATCGTGATTGCCGCCCGTCACAATAATATGTTTACATCCGCTTCGGACAGCACGGGCTAAAAAACGGTAATACTGTTCTTGAGACTGATGAGACGGCATTGATGTATCAAAGACATCCCCTGCGATTATCAGTACATCAACTTTAAGATCTTTTAATTGTGTAAGAAGCCAGTTCAAAAAAGCATCAAAAGTTTCTTTTCTTGAATTATCGACAAGCCTTTTCCCCAAATGCCAGTCGGAAGTATGGAGCAATCGCATGGTAAAAGTCCTCAAGAATCATCCGCGTGAGTAATTTTTTCTGATAATAAGACGAACTTTCAAATTCGTGTTGCGAAGGCTTAAAAAAATCCTTCGTTCAAAAATCCACTGAGTAACATCCTTTAACGCCTTCGTTTTCTTTTCTTACTTTGAGCCGAAATACTTAAATTCTTAATTGCAAAAAACAAAAAAATGCCTTTAAAATAAGCGCAGTAAAAAATTTTGAAAGATACCTTTGAACCCAGATAACCACGGTTCTCAATAGATTCTCAAATTTGTATTAGTAACGGACCGTTCGAGTCCGAAATTTAAAAATTTTTAATAAAGGGCTTTTTGCCCTAATGTTCATATGGAAACAAAACGTACTCGCCGTTCTTTTTCGCCGGATTTTAAAAAACAGGCCGCTCAAAGAGTGCTGCTGTTAAATGAAGAACTTTCAAACGTAGCACATGAATTGGAAATAAAACCGGAAATGTTGACTCGTTGGATCAAAGAATATCAAGCGATGGTTGCTTCTGATCCGTCCCACGCAGCGCCTTCGGCTACTGAAAATCGTCCTGTTATCAAAATAACAAAGAGAAAGCCAAAAGAACAAGAAACTCCCGAACTTATCGAAACCAATGATGGCTCCGCAAGTGTACAGGAAACAAAACTTGAACAAATCCATACCAAGACCGAAGAGCCTCAGGCACCTTCCCCAAAACTAGAAACGCCGAGAGAACCCGAAGTTGAACCTCGTACTGTCCCTCAAGCAGAGATCAAAGAAGAGCCTGTAGAAGAAAAAACTGTCTCTCAGGAGCCTGAAGTCAAAACTGAACAATCCGATCCCTACGGCAAGTCTCCTTCCGGTGAAAGAAACCAGGAAAACAGTTTTAATCACCGCAGACAAGGGAGACCTCAAAGAAATAATCAAAACGGTCAGAGAAATCATCGAAACGATAGAGCACCTAACACTGAAAAGATATTCTCTGCTAAGCCGGCCGGTGAAGCTGTGTCCACTATTGAAGAACCGGTGATTGAAGGCTTTGAGGAAGACGTTACCCCGGTTGAACCTCCAAAACCAAAAAGACCGGTACCAAAAGCCTCAGAAGGCAGAAAATGGCGTGTTTCCGGGGTTCTTGATCAAAGACCCAATTATCGGGAAGAAAATGAACACTATGGGTATGTTGATGAATTCGACATTCCGGCCGAGGATTTGGATCAAGTTTGGCAAATCCTGGATGTCATGCAGGAAAAAGCTGATTCAAGAGCCTTCGGAGAAATGGTCCATGAAAGAGGATTAAACGTTCCTGATGAAATCATGTTCAACCCTCGCCTTGCTACTGTTCAGGGTCCGAACATTCCAAATAAACCATGGCTTAGAAAACCCAGACTACATCCGGTTGCTGAAGAATTTTTCCAGACCACTCCGGACTATACAAAAGCAGTTTATGAAACGTACGAAGGATTGGATATACGTCTTGGCAAAAACAGTGACGGTACACCGATTCTCGGAATTTCTAGGGATGCCAACGGCAAGCGCAACATTACGGTCGACTTTTCAAAATTTGACCGATTTGTCGACGACTTTTATGGTGATTTCGTTCATGACTGCAAAAAGGTCATGATGGCCTTAAATCCCAAAGAATATCCGGGCCTCAATGCTTTCATCCGTATCCCTGATGAACCATTATGGAATCCAAAACTTTGGGCCGGCGTCCGGACTTTCGAGTGGAATGAAGGAGAAAGTCTTTCCAATGCTTGGATTAGATATGCGAATTCATTAAGAAGAAATACTCGTAACAGACGTAATTAGAAGCTACATTCTTGTAAGAAAGGGGCTGTTGCAAAATTCACTCTTTGAAAGAGAATTTTGCCGGCCCTTTCTTCTAT
>CANTYJ010000098.1 GCA_947854175.1 uncultured Turicimonas sp.
TTTGTCAGTTTGCCGGCAGTGTCCTCTTTGCCAAGATTGAGTTCGACGACATTTACGTATGCATGACTGCGGGCTTTTCTCTTTAGGTCAAGAGCAGAATCAATGGCTTCATGGATTTCATCAATGGTGACGGTATAACCATAGTGTTTGAAAACGTAGCGCTGAATACCGCTGGGCTTATTTTCCCGGGGAGGAACATTGTGACAGGCCTCAAGAATTTAATTTCTGAATCGATCTTGCATGCTGGAATCTCCTTGTAATTTTGAGACTCCAGTATGGTTGAACCTAATTTCTACGTGATAGGATGCCTACCCTTATATTGTCTTTTTAATGTTTAAATAAAGCCATTTGGCTAGCTTTTTTGATAAGTTATATCTGCGACTGTTGTGAGGCATGAATTTAAGAAGAAATTTTAAACAGTTGTCATAACGAGAAATCTTTTTTTGATCGTAGGGAGAAATTCTTACTTCTGCAATTTTGATTTTAGGCTGGTAAATCCTTTCCGTTTGGAAAGAAATAAAACTTTCCCAAAGCTCTACAAAACTATCGTCTCGTTGAGGTGTAGCTACAAGGCCTTCTTCTAACTCAGTAATCAATTGCGTTAATCCTTGAATGTGGCTTTTATTAGAAGAAAGATAAGAACGATAAGCTTCCACAGTTTTTTGTGAGTGATACCTCTTTTCACTGTCATTTGTTAAAAGCCTCACAATTTCTTGGGTTGCTTTTTTCACATGGTGGCGAGGCACACAAATACACCCTTTGTTATTTTTAATAAGTTCCAAATAAGGCATTTCGTAAAGTACAGTCGGTACCCCATAACTCATGGCCTCAGAAAGAACCATTGGGAAGCATTCAAATGTAGATGTCATCAGATGTACATCTGAATACTGAAAACACTTGTCGGCTGAAGTTAAGTATCCCTCATAAAAGAGCCTGTGTTCCAAATTATTATTTGTTATAAAGTCTTGTACATATTTTCCTTCTATGGCCGTTTCTCCCTTCCCAACTATATGACAACTAACATCAGGTAAGACTGAGCAGATATTTTTAAATATTTCTAAGGCCTCCGTGTAGTTTTTCTGAACACTCTCGAGCCTTCCGACCCAAATAACATGTTTCTTATTCTTATCGAAAGAGGCAGGCCGAGGTTCTAAATTAGAAACTCTTCTTGCAGGCAGTAGCGGATTGGGTATTAGAAAAGAAGGAATTCCATGAGCAGAGTAAAGATCCCTTTCGACGGAGGTTAAGGTAATTAAAGCATCCACAATTCTAAAAAAGGTAGTGTATTGTCCCCAAAAAGAGTTAAACAAAGAAATGGTTGCGGGAGCAAAATTATGACAAACTACGATAAATGACGAGCCATAAATTTTTGCGATGAGGCTATCAAAAAATAACGTTGGAGAGCAAGGAGAATGGTAGAGGACAAGGTCAATTTTATTTTGCTGCAAAGCATAAAAAAGCATATGGCCCCTTTTTTCCTCAAGTTCTTTAGGGATACACACTCTCTTAACTTCAGACGATAGAAAGTATTCCTGATTCTTATCAATAATCTCTGTAATCAAGACAACCTCGAACCCCTTTTCTAGTAATAGCGGAATTTGGTGAAAAATGGCTTTTTCAATTCCACCATTAAAGTAGCGGTGATAAAAAATGCCAACCCTTTTTATTTTCTTTGGTCTTCTCTCCAAAATTCGGCTTCCAATAATTTTTTTTGCAAGCTCTACTTGAGTGGTACGGTATCGTCTAATTAACTGTTCAGTGACCTGTGATGACAATGACGAGTTGAGAAAAAGTAAATCGAAAGCTCTTCTTGAATCGGGGCAACTAATAAGGTCAAAACGAGCTATTGTGGAATCTATGAGACGGCGGGTCAGTGTTGATAAAATAGCTCGGTATTTCGAGAGTTGTTGTTCGTTTGTTAGAAAATCTCGCAAGTAATTTGGGATAAAAAGTATCTTGGCTTGTTCTTTAAATTTCCCAAGTGTTATTTCAGAAGTGGTGATACCTGACCCCAGACGATAACTGTATAGAGGTTCCGTATTGATGGACTTAAATGTTGAAGAGAAATAACAAATAAGAAATAGCTGATAACAATCGGTTCCACAAATGAGGAAAGATTCTTCAACAAACGGAAGAGTTTTATGGACAATGGCAGTGCGATAAATTTTATCGGCCATTCCCCAGCCAATTTGAGCTTTGTTGTAGATAGCGTCCAGAATCAGGTAGGGGGAATGGATGAGACCTGTCCATTCTTTTCTGAAATTTAAATACCCTCTTACTTTTTCAGGGTTTTGCTCTCCGATACATTCCATATCAAAGCGCAGTATGTCTACGTTATAATAGTTAGCTAACTCAACTTCAATTTCGAGAACTCTATTAAAAGGCAAACAATCATCGCCGTCAAGACAGATGCACCACTTCCCGGTAGCAAGTCCAAAAGCTCTTTTTCGCGTTACCAAAGTTCCTGAGGGTTTTTGATGTATAACAACAAATCTTTCATCCATTGTTGAAAATTCATCACAAATGGATCCACTGTTATCACTACTACCGTCGTCAATGACAATAAATTCTGCTGCTTTGTGAGTTTGTTCGTGAAGACTCTGCAAGCAAGCTTGCAAGAAAGTCCCGTTGTTATGAACAGGAACAATAACTGAAATGTCTACTCCGGTATTCTTCATCGTTTTCCTACTTCTTCAATTTTCTTCTTAACGATAAGTAGCATCGAGATTTAGTTTTTTGGCGAAACTATTGCTTCACAATCTTCTGTTTTTTCAGGTTACCGTTGATCTTGGGATGATTGTCAAATAAGTTTCTTGTTATTCTATATAAAGATATCCCATAACAGGGGCAGGGGGAACAGGGTAATTTTACTAATAGACAAGTAAAAAACATAACTTTTATTTAATACTTTCAATTGTTTATACCATGAAAGTAGGTTACGAAAGATATTCGGAAAATCCTCCAGGGCCTACGCATCAAGAAATCTGTTTTCAGATGGTAAAGTTTCTCCAAACAATCGATAGCCTTGTCAATGCTCGACATCATCACCCTCATTGAGGATATTGATAGATTCTCGTCTTTAAGGATTTTCCTGTATTTCCCCAAAGAATTTAAACCAATTTTTGTTAACGAGGTCCGGCCCTGTAAATATTCAGGATTCACCGTTTGGAGCCGGTCCTGGTTAAACACGACATCGAGCACCCAATGAGTGTTGTTCTCAATTGACCAGTGCTGGCGTATGTAATTTTCAAACAGATTGAGCAGGCTCTTTTGTTTGTCAACATC
>CANTYJ010000099.1 GCA_947854175.1 uncultured Turicimonas sp.
CGAACCCGCGACCCTCGGCGTGACAGGCCGATATTCTAACCAACTGAACTACCACTCCGCAACGAAGGATGTTTATTTGTTGTCCTTCAGAGAAGTCGGCATTTTACAGGTATTTTTTGACTTTGCAAATGAAAAAGTCAAAAAATTGACAGGTTAATTTTTGTTATATATCAATATTTTTCTATCTATATGATTTTTAATGATAAATAAATCGTTGTAGGCTTAATTTTAAAGGTAATTAATTGTAATAAATGAATAAGTTTTCCCATTCACTGATTTAACAACGAATGCGCTCTACTGATTAGTGTTAAAGAGATTCAGTAAATCAAAATCTAATTTTAGTAATTGAGGCCGAGTAAATGAAGTGGGATTAAGTGTTTTTGAACTAATTGGTAAAGTAATCTTAAATGAGGCCTTTGGATTACTCATAAGACTAAAAAATAGTGGATAATCGACAGATTCATATCAACTACGTGAAAAAAAGGAAAAGGACGTAAATGTTCCAATCTTTTAGAAATCAAAAAAGATGGTTAATGCTTTTGGCAATGATTCTTATCATTCCGGCATTCGTGTTTATTGGTATTAACGGATACAGTCGCTTAAATCCGGATGCTAATGCTATTGCAAAAGTTGACGGCAAAGGTATCCAACCTGAAGAATTCGACCAAGCCAAGCGAGAACATATCGAGCGTATGCGGGTTCAGCAGGGAGGTACGATAGACTCTTCGATCTTTGACAGCCCTGAAGCTAATGCTGCAATTCTTTATAACCTGACTACAGAACGGGCCGTTGGTGCACAACTACAGCACCATTACATTAATATTTCTGAACAAGAAGCTATCAACTTTATTAAGAATGCCAATGCTTTCCAAAAAGACGGAAAGTTTAGTCCTGAACTTTATCAAAATTATTTGGCTGCTTCCGGAAAGAGTGATCAGCAATTTGTTTATGAACTCAGAAGAGATTTAGCCAAGGAACTCTTAATAAATTCTGTTGCCCGTACTGTATTTGTACCTAACAAAGCAGCTGAGTTCCTGAATGATGCATTAAGAGAAGAGCGTGTGGTTAGAACTTTAGTTTTCTCTCCTGACTCTTATAAAGATAAGGTCAAGATTAGCGACGAAGAAATCAAAAAATACTACGAGACTAACAAAGAACTTTTCAAAGTCCCTCAGACTTTAGATATTGAATACGTTGTATTTTCACCGGATACCATCAAGGTTACAAATAAACCGGGTGAAGATGTTCTGAAACAGTATTACGAACAGAACATTAAGAAATTTACTGAACAGGAAAGCAGAAGAGCTTCCCATATTCTTATTGTTCCGGATGAAAAAGAAAAAGATGCCACTAAAGCCGATAAGGATGCCAAAGATAAAGCTGAAAAATTATTAGCAGAATTGAAAGCTGATCCTTCAAAATTTGCTGAGCTTGCAAAAGCTAACTCAGCCGATCCAGGCAGTGCTGCTAACGGCGGTGATTTAGATTATTTCAACAAAGGAATTATGGTTCCTGCATTTGATCAGGCCGTATTCGCAGGCAAGAAAGGCGAAATTGTCGGACCGGTTAAGACCGAATTTGGTTACCACATCATTGAAGTAACTGATATTAAGCCTGAACAAGCTAAACCTTTTGAGGAAGTTGAACCTGAAATTCTTAAAATATGGCAAAACCAGCAAAGACACAATGAATTTGCTGAAAACGCGGATACTTTCTCCAATATGGTTTATGAACAAAGCGATTCTCTGCAACCGGTTGTCGAAAAGTTTGGTCTTCAATTGCATAAAGCCAATGGTTTAACAGAAAATGGATTCCTGGATCCGTCTTTAAATACCGATGCAATAAACAAACGAGTTATTTCAGAGCTTTTCACACCTGATTCAATTTCTGAGAAGAGAAATATCAGTGCTGTTGAAATCAATTCCAGCATGATTGTTTCTGCAAAAGTTGTTAAAGAAACTCCGGAACACATTCGTCCGTTGGATGAAGTTAAAGGTGAAATTAAAGATCAGCTGGTGTTGGCGTCCGCCTCCGAAATGGCCAGAGAGGCCGGAGAGGCAAAATTACAGGAGCTTAAAAAGAAATCTGATTTAGCAGGATTTGGTAAAGAGATAACGGTTTCCAGATCAAACTCTCTTGGTCAGTCACAAGGCTTGATTTCCGCCGAAATGGCGATTCCTGCTAAAGAACTTCCGGCTTACACAGGAGCCATGAATCATGAAGACTATGTCATAAGCTATGTTGAATCCAGCAAACTTCCTCCGAAGAATGATGAGGATGCTCAACGAATCAAGGAAGAACTTGTACAAGCAGATTCAATGGGCGAAGAAATGGCTTATTACGATGCCCTGAAAAATCTGTATAAGCTTGAAATTATCAAACCGGAATATAACTACAAGCTTCCAAAAGTTGTGAACGAATAAAAAAGCAACATAATCTTGAAAGTCTCCTTACGGGGACTTTTTTTTCAGGATTATCTATAAGTAATACCTAATTCTTGGTATATGAAATTGTAAAAGTCCTTTTTTTATACTAGTAGTTCTTACTATAATCTCCGCGTAGGTAATCGTGCCTAAAGTCCTCCCAACCCTTTGGGAAATAACAACTCTAAATTAGGAGAATTCCAATGAAAAAGATCCTTTTAGCATCCCTGGTATCTGCTGTATTTGCAGTTCCTGCAGTCGCAGCAGATAAAGCTGATGTTGTAGTTATCGGTGCAGGCGGTGCCGGTCTTTCAGCTGCTGTAACAGCTCACGACCTGGGAAAAAAGGTTATTGTTCTTGAAAAAATGGCTTATGTCGGCGGTAATACTAACCGTGCTGCCGGTGGCTTGAATGCTGCTGAATCTAAGCCACAGAAAAAGCTTGGCATTGTTGATTACAAAGAAATCCATTTCAATGACACCATGAAAGGTGGCAAGTATCTTAACAACCCTGAACTTGTTCACACATTGACAGATAATGCAGCTGCTTCCGTTGATTTCATCAACTCTCTCGGTGGTGATCTTAACGATGTCGGTATGATGGCCGGTGCTTCTAAGAAGCGTTCACACCGTCCGACAGGCGGCGACTTTGTCGGTGCAAACGTTGTTAAGACATTGAATCAGGCGGCTAAAGATCGCAAGATCGATTTGCGTACAATGGCCAAAGCCGAATCTTTACTCGTTAAAGACGGTAAGGTTGTCGGCGTTAAATACGTTAAAGGCGGCAAGACATACGAAGTAATGGCTCCAGCAGTTGTTATGGCAGCCGGTGGTTTCTCTGCTAACCAGGATATGGTTGTAAAACTCAATCCGAAACTTAAAGGCTTTGCCACAACAAATCATCCGGGCGCAACCGGTGACGGTATCGTCCTTGGCGAAAAAGCCGGTGCAGGTCTTGTTGATATGAAACAGATTCAGACTCACCCGACTGTTGTACCCGGCAACGGCGAAATGATTACTGAAGCTGTCCGTGGTAACGGTGCTATTCTTGTTAACAAAGACGGCAAACGTTTCATCAATGAACTCCAGACTCGTGACGTTGTTTCTGCAGCTGAACTTGCTCAGAAAGACAAAGTTGGCTTCCTTCTTTTCGACAACGATGTTCGTAAGAGCTTGAAAGCTATCGAAACATACATCAAGAAAGGCCTTGTCACAGAAGGTAAAGACCTTAACGAATTGGCAGCTAAGTTGAAGATTGACAGCAAGCAGCTTCAGGCTACTGTTGATCAGTATTCAAAAGATCAGAAAGCCGGTAAGGATTCACAGTTCGGCCGTGCCGATATGCCACGTCCTTTGACACAGGCTCCTTACTATGCCGTTATGGTTACTCCGGCTGTTCACCACACAATGGGTGGTTTGAGAATCAACTCTCAGGCACAGGTTTTGGATACCAAGGGTAATGTTATCCCCGGTCTTTTTGCAGCCGGTGAAGTTACAGGCGGTGTTCACGGTGCTAACCGCTTAGGTGGTAACGCCATGGCTGATATCGTTACATTCGGTCGTATCGCCGGACGTAATGCTTCTGAAAACCCGACAGGCGTAATCATTCCACGTGGTGAAAGCCCTGCTGTTACAGAACAGAAAGCTGTTAAGGCCATGTAATTTCTCATTGTTTTTTCCTTATAAAACTTTGAAATAACGGAAATGCCTCCCCGACGGGAGGCATTTCTGTAAGTATGACATTGGTTATAACCTGAATTCCGAGCCTCCTAGGTGATAAATCTAGGGGGCTCATCTATCCCTATAG
>CANTYJ010000100.1 GCA_947854175.1 uncultured Turicimonas sp.
GGCTAGATAGCTCAGTTGGTAGAGCAACGGACTGAAAATCCGTGTGTCGGTGGTTCGATCCCGCCTCTAGCCACCACCTCACATCTTCCTCCAAAAAAATTTCCGGACTTTTTCCCTACATTTTCGGTTGTTTCTGCCGAAATTTATTTTATTTGTGAAAACATCATCAGTGACGGAATCCTCCTGGGAAAAACTTTAGTTAAAAGTATTTATCGGGTGATCCTTCGTTTTATACTAGATGAAGAATATGAGGAGTAACCTATTCCTTTTACCCCATTGAAGGAATGACAGTGTCAACATACTTGATTAATAATCATGGCATTGTCGGTTTATTACTTGGTGAGATCATAGACACTAACAGAAGCCGCCGGTCTTCTGCTTTTGTCATGATTGGAACCGGCTCCCCTATAATAAAAAATGGAAACCATACTACTATCTACCGGTGTTGTCGCCCTGGCTGAAATGGGTGATAAAACTCAATTATTAGCTTTTTTACTTGCATCCCGTTATAAAAAGCCGCTCCCTATTATTCTAGGTATTCTGATAGCCACGCTGTTTAATCATGCTCTGGCAGGAGCTGCAGGTGCCTGGATTGCTTCTCTTGTCGAACCGAACGTATTGCGTTGGATACTTGCTGCTTCTTTCGTTCTGATGGCTATTTGGATATTGATTCCTGACAAGATGGATGACGATCTTAAACACAATAACATGGCCAAGCTGGGAGTATTCGGAATCACGTTAATTACATTCTTCTTGGCAGAAATGGGAGACAAAACACAGATCTCAACGGTTGCACTTGCAGCGAGTACCGGGGCACCTGTTCTTGTTATTATCGGCACAACAATGGGCATGTTAATAGCTGACGTTCCGGCGGTGTGGATCGGTGATAAGCTCTCTGAAAAAATTCCGGTTAAGGCTGTCCGCATTATTTCAGCACTTCTATTCATCGTTATCGGCATTTTTGTGGCTTTGGATTACGGTCCATCTTTAACTTAGATACTCTGAACTGCCCACATTACGGATAAGAGTCCATTTATGAAACTTTGTTTTCTACAATTGTCCTCATGAGTGGACACTTTCCGAGAAAAAGATGAAAAACATTGTTAGATCGTTGGCACTATCAATAGGTGTAAGCGCCGCCATCGTATTGGCCGGTTGTACAACTGTAGAGCAACAAGTTAATCCTACCCAAATGAGTTCGCAGTGGATTAATCAAGACGTAACTTTCGAGCAAAAGACCATCACAGGAATATTAGTAGTTGCGGATAATTCAAATCCGACAACAAAAAGATTATTTGAAGACATCTTTAGCCAAACTTTTACATTGAACGGGATCCCCGCAGAGCCTTCCTACAAATATTTAACTCCCAACCAACAGGTTAGTCTTCCACAAGGAGGGTTAAATCTTCCGGTGATCCGACAGGCAGCAAAAAAGGCTAAAGCCAGTGACGTACTTCTGGTCTCTTTTAACGGGACAAAAACCAAGACCATTTACAACCCAGGTGTAACATGGGGACCGGACCCCTTCTGGGGCGGCCCTTTTGGTCCCGGACCATGGGGACCCGGCCCATTTTTCACTCCTGATCCTTTCTGGGGCGGCTGGGCCATTCCTCCGTCTGTTACTTCAAACCAGTATATGACCAGCAATGTTCAACTATTTCTGACGAAGGATTTCCAGACGTTATGGACTGCCTCTTTTTCGACGTTAATGGAACAATTCTCCTCAGAGAAAACAATTCAAATGTATGCTCAGCTTCTTGTACAGAAAATCTTATCAAACGGATTCATGATCCCATTACAAGAACCTAATTACCAGATTCAGGCTCCGGTTGTTTCTCCGCAGACTACGCCTGTTCAGTAGTTTTTGTCTTGGCCTGAGCAAAAAGCCGGGATATCCGGACGCAATCCTCGATGTGTTTATTCCCAATAAACTTCATTGCTCCGAACGAAATTCCGGCTCCGGCTACCTGTCCTATCACCGGCACAAATTTGGATAGCTGAGTAGCACTCATTTGGAGACTCAATTTTTTAAGGACGGCTGTTACCAGGGGAACCGTAATATACTTGCCGGCCCAAGAACTGCCGACAGCAGTAATCATTCCGAAAACTTGTAGTCTTTGCTCAGTGGAAAGTCTTTCTATCTCCATCGGAGTTAAGCCAAATTCTCTGTTGACTTCATTAAGAATAGATGCCATTAAGGCTACATCAATGGTTATATTCACTCCGGGAATCGGGAGCAAAGAAAAACCTGCACTGAACAGGGCTCTTTTCGTTACAAGTTTCTTGCAACGACGGATGGTCTCAGTGATATCTGTTTCCTCTGTCGGTATTTGTCTCGGAATAGCTTCTTTCTCATTCTTTCTAAGAGAAATAGGAAAATTGTTTTTCATCTTTTCTCCACTGGTTTGTACTAAGAACACTTCCCGTTAAGTTAAAAATAATCCATGTTTTCTAATATGTCTAAAAATCGCTTCCAGTAAGCGGTCTCATGCAACTATAATTGCGTGTTTCTAATTAAATAATACAACGACGCCCCATTTGTCATGAATTTACTCATTCTTGGACTAAACCACAACACGGCTCCCCTTTCATTAAGGGAGAGGGTATCTTATGGTCCTGATGAGTTAGAAGACTCTCTGAATATGATGAGGGCTATGTTATCGCCTTCTGATAAAGGCGGACTCTCTGAAGTTGCTATTTTGTCGACTTGTAACCGAACTGAAATTTACTGTGCCGCAAATGATGCGGATTTAATTTCTTCGTCATTGCAACATTTCATTGCAGAGCAAAAGCAAATCCGGCTTCAGGAATTAGAAGAACATTTATATATCTATAAAGGCGAAGAAGCTGCAAGGCATGCCTTTAGAGTCGCTTCGGGATTAGACTCCATGGTTTTGGGTGAAACTCAAATTGTCGGTCAAATAAAAAAAGCCGAGAAAATCGCCCGTGAAACCAACTCGCTTGGTCTTTATCTGAATTATCTTTTCCAGAAGACATTTTCTGTCGCCAAAGAAGTCCGATCAACCACCGAAATCGGTACCCGTTCAATTTCTTTAGCCGCGGCTGCCGTTCGTGTTGCAAATAGAATTTTTGGAACGCTTTCCGATTCAAAGGTTTTATTTGTCGGTGCGGGAGAAATGATTGAATTATGTGCAGCTCATTTCTGTGCTCAAAATCCGAAACAGGTTACTGTCGCCAACAGAACCTTGGAAAGAGCTGAGACGTTAGCTTCTCAAATTAATGCTGACGCTATCAAGTTAGCAGATTTATCGGAAGCCCTGTCTGACTACGATATTGTGGTTTCGTGCACTGCAAGTTCTTTACCGATTATTGGCTTGGGGATGGCACAAAGAGCCATCAAAAAAAGACGTCACAAACCGATGTTCATGGTGGATTTAGCTGTTCCCCGTGACATTGAAACCGAAATTAGCAAACTAGAAGACGTCTACGTCTATACCGTTGACGATTTAGGCAAAGTTGTTCAATCAGGAATTCGAGGGCGTCAGGAAGCGGTTAAAGCTGCCGAGATTCTCATCCAAGACCGTGTGAACGAGTTCCACATTTGGATGCTGGCAAGAAATTCAGTACCACAGATTCTTTCCCTGAAGGAAAAAGCAGAAAACCTACGTCAAAAGGAACTTCACAAAGCACAGAAAGCGATTATTCGCGGAGAAGATCCACAAAAAATATTGGATTCCATGTCTAAGGCATTAATGAATAAATATATTCACGATCCTTTGACTGCACTCAGAAACAATCATAGTCTTCCGGACGATGACTATGAAAAAATTCTCCGTTTATTCGATAAGTTCTTCCTCTATCACGGCCATTAGATCTCTTGTTGCCTATTGAAATCCTTCTCAAAATGTTGCAGAAGGATTTTTGTCGTTGTTTAAAACATTAGAATTCCGAAAATACCTTACTCAGAAAATAATATGAAAGAATCCATGCGTAGCAAGCTGGTCCAAATGGCCAGGCGTTTAGAAGAAATTGACACAACTCTTCAGGATCCGGATGTTACTTCGGACATGAATAAGTTCCGTGCTCTTTCAAAAGAAAGAGCTGAAATTGAACCGGTTGTCATAAAGAACAAAGAATTCTTAACTGCCGAATCCGATCTGGCTACAGCAGAAGAAATGCTAAAAGATCCGGAAATGGCGGAGTTTGCTTCTGAAGAAATCAAAAATGCAAAAGAAGCATTAGAAAAGATTGAAGCGGATCTACAGATCCTTCTTCTTCCAAAGGATCCTAATGACGATAAAAACATCTTCCTTGAAATAAGAGCCGGTACGGGCGGAGATGAATCCGCGTTATTTGCGGGCGATTTATTCCGGATGTATTCGCGTTACGCCGAAAGACAGAAATGGAATATTGAATTTGTTTCAGCCAATGAGTCAGATCTTGGCGGTTACCGCGAAATTGTTGTCCGCATTATTGGCCAAGGAGCCTATTCTAAGCTTAAGTTTGAAAGTGGCGGACACCGTGTCCAACGTGTGCCTGAAACCGAATCTCAAGGAAGAGTTCATACTTCTGCGTGTACAGTTGCTGTTCTTCCGGAGGAAGATGAAATTGCGGATGTCGTCATCGATCCTTCTGAAATTCGTGTTGATGTCTTCCGAGCTTCCGGTGCGGGCGGCCAACATATTCAAAAGACCGATAGTGCTGTCCGAATCACTCACTTGCCGACAGGGATCGTTGTTGAATGCCAGGACGAAAGAAGTCAGCATAAGAACAAAGAACGAGCGATGGGAGTTCTCGCTGCTCGCATCAAAGCCCAACAAGTAGCAGAGCAACAATCAAAAGAAGCTTCAATGCGTAAGTCTTTAATCGGCTCCGGAGACAGAAGTGAAAGAATCCGTACTTACAATTATCCTCAGGGCCGTGTAACGGATCACCGTATCAATCTGACCCTGTACAAATTGGATTCTATTATGGACGGAGATCTTGACGAGATTATCGAATCTCTGGGCGCTGAATATCAAGCCGAACAGTTGGCTAATTTAAGCAATGAAGGATAATCAAGTTTCTTGCAACTCTGTCGGTTCCTGGTTTTTGGAAACAGGACTTCCTTCCTCTGAAAAACGAGCTCTGCTCAGATATGTTCTTGGCTTTACTCAAATCCAGGCCATGACTGAGAGAGAGAGAATTCTGTCAGAAGAGGAAAGTTGTCTTTTAAATAAACTGACTGAAAGACGGTTAAAAGGGGAACCAATCCCTTATTTAACCGGCAAGCAAGAATTTTTTTCAAGAGACTTTATTGTTAATCCGTCTGTTCTCATCCCTCGGCCGGACACGGAATGTCTGGTCGAATGGCTAATTGAAAACGTCCCGAAATCTTCTACGCTAGTTGATTTAGGGACCGGCTCCGGCTGTATAGCAATTTCTTTGAAATTAGAAAGACCCGATTTGCAGGTATGGGCAAGTGACAACAATTTAAAAGCACTCGAAGTTGCTAAAGAAAATGCCCAAGCATTAGGAGCCGACATCTCTTTTTTTGAAAGCGACTGGCTTTCAAACATGCCTGAAGAACTCATAGCTGACGTAATCGTAAGCAACCCTCCATATATTGAAAGTAACGATCAACACCTCAAAGCGCTTCAATATGAACCTTTATATGCGCTAACTGACTTTAACGACGGTCTAAGCTGTATCAGAACAATTTTTGAACATGCCAAAGCCTTAAAAAAACAACCTTCTATCGTGGCTGTTGAACACGGTTGGGACCAAGGATGCGCTGTTCGCCAAATAGCGTCTAATAACGAGTTTTATGGATCCGTCACTCATAAAGATTACGGCGATAACGACAGATTTACGGTTTGGGTCGAAGCATAGTCAACAATCTTTCATTCGGAATGGTTTTGTAGCGACTATTTTAAATAGCGTGCTGTTGCGGATTTTTAAATCTTTGTTGTGCCGCGCTTTCATTAAGAATTAAAAATTGTCGAGTTTGGCCATTTATTAAATAAGGCTTGGTCACGAGAATTGCAGATCAAAAGACAAGTCGAAGATATTTATAAGCAGTTAAGTTTGCCGAGAAATACTAAGGAAGAAAATGAGATTGTGGTGCCCGTTGACTGATTTGAACAGACGACCTACCGCTTACAAGGCGGTTGC
>CANTYJ010000101.1 GCA_947854175.1 uncultured Turicimonas sp.
CCCATTACCAAGTTGCCGCATTCTCTGCATTGCCACATAACGATTTCACTTCTTTCGAAGACTTTCTGCATTTCAATATTGTCAAGAAGCTTAAGGAAACGTTCTTCGTGATGTTTCTCAATGGCTCCGACTCCACGGAATTTAGCGGCTAATTCAACAAATCCTTCTTCTTCAGCTTCTTTAGCGAATTTGTCGTACATGTCAGTCCACTCATAGTGTTCGCCACCGGCAGCTGCTTTCAGGTTTTCAGCTGTGTTGCCCAAGCCTTGCAGTTCTTTGAACCAAATCTTTGCGTGAGCTTTTTCGTTATCGGCGGTTTCAGCAAAAATTGCTGCGATTTGCTGGAAGCCTTCCTTTCTGGCAACACTTGCGAAGTAATCATATTTGTTGCGGGCCTGAGATTCGCCTGCGAAGGCAGTCCACAAATTCTGCTCGGTCTTTGTTCCCTTTAAAGTTTTTGTCATTTGAATATCTCAAGGTAGGTTAGAAAATGGTTGAAGACAAGATTCTACTCTGACCTTGATAAAATTTAACAAACTAACAGTTAGGTGTTTTCTATCCTAAATTAACAGCTAAAGGTTCCAATTGTGAGAGCTCATTTTTTTGAGAAAGACAATTCATCGAGTAACTGTTTGGCCTTACTTACTCCTTCCGGTGTAAGGACCCTGGCATGGGTTCTTCTGCATTTAGGAGGAAATAACGAACCGTTTTCAACGAGCTTGTCCATAGCGTTCCAATCATAGCTTTTCCAGGAAGAAAGTTTTTCCTCGCCGGTTGCAGGATCTTTTTCATGTGTTGCGGTTAAATATAACAAAAGCAAAGTTAAATCTTCGATTAGATTTTCTTTGTCTTCAATTAAGTCATCAAGTTTCATGTCTCTTACCTCTTTCCCGGAAAATTCTAAGAAAGACGTAGTTAACCTGCGTGCTGTATTGCTCAAAGAGAGATTAGCTAACGGAAATTTAGGAACGGTGCTGAACATTTAAAATAGTGTGACGGAGTAGAATTTTCCATACAACGCAAATCTGAATATAGGTGTGTGCCCATATGCTTACTTCTCTAGCTTTAATTTTTATATTCGGACTAGCGATAAGTTCCATCTGCAAGATGATTCGAATACCTGGCATCATCGGGATGATGTTAACCGGTATCGTTCTTGGACCTCATTGTCTCAATCTTCTCGATGCTGAAATCCTCAAGATCTCACCTGAACTGTGGAAGATGGCCTTAGTTATTATCATTATCAAAGCAGGATTGTCTATTAATGTTAAAGATCTAAAAGTTGTAGAAAGACCAATGCTTCTGATTGGTTTTGTTCCGCCGCTCTTAGAAATTCTGGCCTTTTTCCTTTTTGCTCCGGGTATTTTCGGAATAAATAAAACAGAAGCTTTGTTAATGGGCTCCGTCGTGGCAGCAGTTTCTCCTGCAGTTATTATTCCAAGGATGGTGGTATTGGCAGAAAGACATTACGGGACAGCCTTCAAGTTACCTCAGATGCTAATGGCAGGTGTCGGATTGGATAATGTGTTTGTGATAATGCTTTTTTCCACATTTCTCGGTCTGACATTAGAAGGACACGCAGAAATCCGGAATTTTATAAATGTTCCCATCTCTTTGATAACAGGACTTATTGTCGGTGTTATCAGCGGTTTGTTGCTGACTTATTTTTTCGAAACGGCTTATGCCGCTAAACATTATGTCAGAAACAGTCTGAAATTAATGGTCGTCCTCGGAGTTGCATTTCTTTTGATGGCGTTAGAACAATGGACTAAAGAAATAATCAGTGTTTCGGGTCTGTTTGCAGTAATGAGTATGGCTTGTACTCTGAACTTCAAATCAACGGCATTGGTGTCTAGAAGGCTTTCTGAGAAATTCAGTAAATTATGGTTAGCGGCTGAAGTTGTCCTGTTTGTCTTAGTTGGCGCTGCAGTGGACATTCATTACACATTACAAGCCGGGCTCCCTTCTTTGATAATTATCTGCATCGGTCTTCTGTTCCGCTCAGCGGGAATGGAGATCAGTCTTTTAGGAACTCAATTTTCTTTAAAAGAGCGTTTGTTCTGTGTCTTAACCTATTTGCCAAAAGCAACGGTTCAGGCCGCCATTGGATCTATTCCTCTGGCAATGGGACTAAGCTGCGGTCATCTTATTCTTTCCGTCTCTGTTGTTGCCATTTTCTTCACGTCTTTATTAGGAACAATGGCAATCGATTGTACTTACCAAAACCTTCTCTCAAAAGAAGATTAGTTTTGCATACGTAGCACAAATTTTCTTAAGTAAACATTCATTAACAAGAGTCGTGTACTAATTCGGTGATATAGATAAGTCAGCTTTGCCCATTTAGAATAATATTTATAAGTCATTTATATGCAATAGGTATTAAAATACCTTAATCGAGACTCATTCTCATTTATTTACTTGGAGATATCAATGAAAGATTCTGCGAAATTCGCTTGGGGTTTAGTTGGCGGTATGATTTTGGGTGCTATTGCTTCTTCTGCAGTTAGCAGAGGAAAGTTGAGACCTTGCACAACAAAGCTGATGTCTTATGGTATTGATTTGAAGGAAAAGTTGGTTGAATCCGCTGAAAGTCTCAAAGAAAACATTGAAGACATGACAGCGGAAGCTAAAGAACAGGCCGATCAAAGAGCTGCTAAAAAACAGGCAGAAGATCTTTCTAAAGAAGACATTACTCCTGAAGTAGAAAAGAAGTAATTTTCTATTTCAAATAGCTTCTAATACAAATTTGTTATGAAATTTTCTGTAGTTTCCCACACTCCGGGAAGGATTCGTTTTGTTGCTGATTTTCCGTTCGGTTCTAAGGGTTCTGAAGAACTGGCCGATAAACTAGATGTCATTGAAGGCATTGAGGGAGTCAGAATCAATCCTAGATCCAGGAGCGTCTTGCTGATTTACTCTGGCAAGTCAGCTTTACTTGAGGCAAGGAAATGTATTGCTTCAAACATGAGAGCGTTGAGAGCAAGCTCACTTGTCATAAAGAAAGGACAGAGTGTCATCTCCGATGTGACATTCTGGCCTGCGTTTAGGTATCTAGCGGGCCCTTTGACTCCATTCCCTTTAAGACTGGGAATGTTTATTCACAACACAAGGGACATTTTTGTAGACGGATTCAAGAAACTTTTTTCCGGTCGTTTAACGGTGGAAGTACTTGATATGAGTGCCGTCATAATTTCTCTGGCGATGAGAGATTTTAAGACAGCAACCACCCTGGCACTATTATTGGGACTGGGAGAAAAACTCGAAGAGTGGACACGCCGTAAAACAGTAACGAATTTGACACGTTCTTTAGCTTTGAATATCGATACTGTCTGGATCAAAAAAGGCGAAACCGAAATTGAGGTTCCTCTGTCATCGGTAACCAAAGAGGATATTATCTTTGTCAGAGCCGGCTCTGCAATTCCCGTCGATGGCAAGATTGTCGGCGGAACCGCAACGGTCAATCAGGCCTCGATGACCGGGGAAGCGATCGGTGTTTTGAAGTCTGTTGACGGAACTGTTTTTGCCGGTACCGTCGTAGAAGACGGAGAACTCATGATTAGTCCGACAGGACTTGGTACCGAAACTAGACTCAATAAGATTATTCAATTTATTGAGAACAGTGAAAAGGTTAAGGCCAGTGTCGAAAGTAAGGCTATGAAAATAGCGGACAAGGTCGTACCATACAGCTTCGTTCTTGCCGGCCTCGTCGGAGCGGTAACCAGAAATCTGCAGCGGGTAGCCGCTGTATTGATGGTTGATTATTCTTGTGCTCTGAAGATTGCCACACCGGTCGCTTTCCTTTCTTCTATGAAAGAAGCCTCTAATCATAAGGTTTTGATAAAGGGCGGCCGCTACATTGAGGAACTGGCAAATGTCGATACGGTTGTTTTTGATAAAACGGGAACTTTGACTGAGTCACGTCCTACTGTTAAAGAAGTTGTTCCTCTCGGCCAGTGGGATCGGAGAACTGTCCTCAGAAATGCCGCTTGTCTTGAGGAACATTTCCCTCATCCCGTTGCTAAGGCAATTGTTCATCAGGCTGAAATTGAAGAACTACATCATGAAGAAGAACATGCTGAAGTTAAGTACATCGTCGGTCACGGTATCTGTACTGAACTCAATGGTGAACGTGTACTCATTGGAAGCAGACACTACATTGAAGAAGACGAAGGTATAAGTTGCGAGAGTGCAAACGATAAAGTTGCAGAACTAGCAGCTCAAGGCCATACGATTCTTTATCTGACCAGAGGTGACAAACTTGAAGCTTTAATCGGTATCGAAGACCCGATCAGAGAAAGTGCCCCGGCGGTTATTAACAGACTTAAAGAACTTGGCATCAAGAACATTGTGATGATTACCGGTGACGGTCCGAGAACATCTGCTGAAGTTGCCAGAAGACTCGGTATTACGGAATACTATGACCAGGTACTTCCTGACGGCAAAGCCGCAATTGTTAAGAAGATGGTGGATCAAGGCAGAAAAGTCCTGATGATCGGAGACGGTATCAATGACTCACCGGCATTAACTGCCGCTAACGTCGGCGTCAGTATGGTAGGAGCTGCCGACTTGGCTCAGGAAGTGGCTGCGGTCGTCTTGCTTGAAAATGATCTGAATCATCTGCCATTGGCTATTGAGTTAGGAAAGAAAACACTGGCCAGAATTCATGAGAATTTCAGAGCATCCGTGGGGTTAAACAGTGTCTTTTTGGCAGCCGGTTTATTCGGAGTATTGCCTGCTGCAGTGGGAGCGGTACTTCATAATTTAACCACAGTCGGTGTAACTGTAAATGCTGCCCGCAAATATCTTCCTAATTCCAGTATTAGAAAGTTATCGGCACCCGAGTAAGGAGGTAAGAAATGTTTGAATTGAATGGGCATATTGCCAGCTCAACAACAGGACGCCTACGTGTGAAGAATCCTTTGTTGAAAACTGTTGATGTGCAATCGATTAAAAAGTGTTTATCTGATCTGAAAGGCGTCATTTCTATTGATGTAAATACTATGCTGGGATCAGTGCTGATCAAGTTTGATCCTGAAAAAATCGACGAAGAAAAATTTTCGAAAGTCTTTAACAAATGTATCGTGAAAGCTCAACGGGATGATTCTGAGGAAAAGGAAGAAGACGAAGATTTATTGAAGAACTTACCGGCAGAAATTAAAAAGACCGGTAAGTCAATCTATAAAAAATCCAGAAAAATCGAAAACCAGACAATGGCAATCGCAGGCGGTTTGTGTGTCGCTGCCGTCTGTACAAAACTCTGGAAGCTTCACGCAGTTGCCGGCTGGATTTTTGCCGTAGCCGCAACAGCACACACAATACGTTATAGAAAGACGGTATTCAAATAGATTGTTATTCCTTGAAGAAACGGTGTTCCATTTTGGTTCGTCCGTTTTTTCTTTGTTTAACCAAAAAGAAAGACCTGTAGAGCGACTCTGCAGGTCTTGTGGTTACTGTAACTTATTAAGTTACACCAGGGAGAAATGATTTTAGAAGTTGTGATGCAGACCCAAGCCAAGACTCCATGTCTTGAAGTTGCTTTCAACTTCTTTTGCTTTCAAGAGTTTCCCGGCTGTTGAGTAAGCACCCCAACCATAAACAAAAGTTCTCTTAGAAAGCGGATATTCGTATGCAGCACCGATTGTGAACCGGTTAAACTTCTTCTTGTTGATAGTAACCTGGTTGCCTTCGTTATCTGTTATAGCATCAGCGGATTTAACTTTTCCAAAGCCATAGTTAGCAGCCAGTTTGAATGTGCCGCCGGCAGCCGGAACTTCAGCGCCCAATGTAAAGGCATTCTGATTAAAGCCTTTTCCGCCGATATTCCAGTCTTCCAACTGATCGATGCTGTGGTATCTGTTGGCATATTGATAACCGAAGTAGGCTTTGGCTACTTCAAAGTCATAGGCTGCACTGAAGCTGTAAACCATTGCGGATTTATCACCAGCATCCCTGACTGATTTATAGTCAAAACGTTCGATAATACCTGTTAAATTCAATGCGCCGATTTCATATGTCAGACCCAAACCATAGTAGTGATCATTGCGGGACCATTTTTGCTCGCTGTCATCGGCTGTACCGTTGGAGTACATAGCATGTACTTTCAAGCCTTGCATGTCAGGAGTAATGTAGACAATGCTGTTATTGTTGATTTGGCCTGTTACAAAAACATTACCTAAGCCGGCCTGCAAATAATCTGTTCCGAAAGGAGAAGCGTTCCAAATTGAATAGCCTCCTTCATAGGAAGCTAAACCGCCCATACGGCCGAAGGCAACTTCACCGAAACCGCCAGTGACATTTAAAGTTGCCTGCTTACCAAAAGCAAGACCGGCTTCTCCGTTAGCACCGTCGTCCATTGAAAAACCGTTTTCAAGTGTGAAACCTACTTGGTAGCCGTTGCCCAAGTCTTCTGTACCTGTGAGGCCCCAGACGCTACCACCGGCAATTCCATCTTCCATGGTAACTGTTGTATCTTGACCTTTGGCTTTATTGACGACAACGGCACCGTCGACTGTTCCGTATAAAGTAACCTGACTTTCAGCAAAAGCCGTAGTACTTAAAGAAGCAATCGCTAAGGCTACTGCAGAGGATTTCAAATTCATTTAAAACTCCCAATATTTTGTAAATGGTTGTGAGAATGATTCTTATTATAAGAATTTATTAATCGTCTTCTGATTCTTGAATGAGAAATATTCTCAATACCAAGAATTAGTGACTTATTGGTTCTGGGAAATGGAATTCCTATAAATCAAATAGATAGTTAGTTTGAGAAATAAGATTCGCTAAAAGTTGTTAAGTGTAAATACTAATGAGAATAATTATCAATTCGTGTTTGTCAGAATGTTACGAGAGTAAGATTTTAAGTAATCGATAATTATTTTCATTTATGCGTATATGAGTCCAAATGTTTCTATTTACCGTCTTTCAAATTTGGCTATCAATGATGTTTGTCAGATAGCAAAGTTTGACGAACTTCCTGAAAAGGAGGTCAAAAGATTGCGGGATCTCGGATTAAACAGAGGTTGCATGGCAAAAATAGTCACAGTTACCGAAAACGGCCCATTTTTGATAGCTGTCGGCGATGTAAGGATTGCTGTTAACCGGGACGTCGCTGCAAAAATTAAAGTATTTTCTAAAACTAAATAAGTGAGTACCAATCATGCAATTGAAAGACATGAAACCCGGCCAAAAAGGTAAAGTCAAAGGATTTCTGCCAGGTAATCCTGAGTACAGACGTAAATTGTTTTCGTTGGGTGTTCTGCCCAATACAGAGTTCGAAGTCACAAGAGTCGCTCCTTTAGGTGACCCGGTTGAAATCAAACTGCGGGGTTCTTTTATCAGCGTAAGAAAAGCTGAGATTGAAATTTTGGACCTTGAAGCTTTGTAGGAAAATAAAATGACAATAAAAAATACCATAGCCGTTGTCGGAAATCCAAACTGTGGCAAAACCACTTTATTTAACGCACTGACCGGATCACATCAGTCAGTTGGCAATTGGCCTGGCGTTACGGTCGAAAAGAAAAGCGGCACTTTCGCTTTAGCCGGCCGGGATATCACTTTGGTTGACCTTCCAGGAATTTATTCTCTTCAGCCAAGTAATCATTCCAGCGAAGACGAAAGAATTGCCAGAGACTATATCTTAGAAAACGAAGCAGAACTTGTTATTAACATTGTCGATGCCTCCAATCTGGAACGTAATCTTTATATGACTGCACAACTCATTGAAATGCAAGTACCAATGATTGTTGCTGTCAATATGCTTGACGTCGCAAAGACAAATTCCATCGAAATCAACCTTGATAAGTTGTCGAAGGAATTGGATTGCCCGGTTGTCGGAATTGTTGCCGCTAAGGAAAAAGGTATTGATGAGTTAAAGAAAGTAATCGAACAGCAACTTGTAGATAAAAAAATTCCTGCTAATCCAATCCGCTTCCCGCCGGAGATTGCACAAGCCATTGCTTCAATTAGTGCAGATTTAGCAACTCAAGGAGTTGAAAAAGCGGAATGGGTCGCAGAGCAAATTCTTGAAGGCGAAAAAAAGATCGGCACTTTTTTACAAGGCAAAGATCTTTCAAAAATTGAACTGACAGCAAACGCCTTGAATATGAAGTATGACGGAGATCTCGACATGGTAATAGCCGATGTCCGTTATTCCTTCGTTTCTAAGGTCGCGGCTTCCTGCATTGACCGCAAAGGTGAAGTCACACAGACATTGACCGACAAGATTGACAGAGTCGTATTGCATCGATGGTTGGGAGTCCCAATTTTCCTTGGCGTTATGTATCTGATGTTTATTTTTGCCATCAATGTCGGCTCAGCTTTTATTGATTTCTTTGATATTCTCTTTGGCGCTGTATTCATCGATGGTTTTGGAGAGCTTTTAACATCTTTGGGTTCTCCGGAATGGCTGAAAACAATTTTAGCTGACGGTATCGGCGGTGGTATCCAATGCGTCTCAACCTTCATTCCTGTAATCTTCTGTCTCTTCCTTGCGTTATCTTTCCTCGAAGATTCGGGTTACATGGCAAGAGCTGCCTTTGTGATGGATCGTTTGATGAGAGCCCTCGGACTGCCAGGGAAAGCTTTTGTACCGTTGATCGTTGGTTTCGGTTGCGGAGTCCCCGCCATCATGGCTACAAGAACGATGGAAAAGAAAAAAGACCGTATAACAACCGTTCTCATGGCTCCGTTTATGAGTTGCGGTGCACGCCTTCCGGTCTATGTTCTTTTTGCCACAGCTTTCTGGCCGATGAACGGTCAAAATCTTGTATTTGCTCTTTATGTTATCGGTATTTTCGTTGCTATAGCTACCGGTTATATGTTGAAGAGAACAGCTCTTCAAGGTGAGGCAAGTGCTTTCGTGATGGAAATTCCTCCATATCATCTTCCGACATTTAAGAACATTATTTTAAGGACCTGGGATCGTCTCAAAGGCTTTATTTTTAGAGCAGGTAAAGTAATTGTCGTTTTAGTCGCGGTTATAGCTTTCCTTAATTCTTTGGGAACTGACGGTTCATTCGGCAATGAAGATACAGATAAGAGTGTTCTATCTCAAATCGGTAAAACCATTGTTCCAGTCTTCAAACCGATGGGAGTTTCTGAAGAAAACTGGCCGGCTGCCGTGGGTGTCTTTACAGGTATTCTCGCTAAGGAAGCAGTTGTAGGTACTCTTGATGCTCTCTATGACGGCATGGGTGGCAAAGAAGTACAAGAAGCTGCCTTAGGTAAACCGGCGGCCGAAATCGAGCAAGCTGCTACTGAAGAACAACAAGAAGAGGGATTTAATCTGCTTAATTCCTTTGAAGAAGCTATAAATAGTATTGCTGAAGGATTCGGTGACATCGGAGCATTCTTCACTGATCCGATGGGAATTGCAGTGGATGACGACCTGTCCAATGTTGAAGAACAGGCCGAAGCCCAGGAAGTTAGCACCGGAACTATCGCAGCTATGAACAAACTCTATGATGGTCAGCTTGGCGCATTTGCATACCTCCTGATGGTTCTTCTTTACTTACCCTGTGGTGCAGCGATGGGTGCTGTGTACAGAGAAGTCGGCGCAGGCTGGGCAATGTTTGCCGCTTTATGGACGACAGTAGCAGGTTATAGTGCTGCAACTATCGTATATCAGGCAGGTAATTTCAGTGCCAATCCGACTTATGCTGCAACCTGGATTGGAATCTGTGTTGCAATGATTGCCGCCATTGTTTACGGCTTAAGGACTGTTTCAAAGAAAGAAGAATTTGTTCCTGAAACAAGTTTTAAAAGTAGCGCCTCTTAATTCAAATTCCAGTTGAAGCTCAAAGCCGTCTGAAAACTTCTCGATGCTTTCGACGGCTTTTTCTTTTGATGTGGGTCTTTTCTGAGCACAAAGGTATTATCGTAAAAAGTGATCAAAAATGATCTCTGAAGATGAAATAAGCAGCTCCCAACATACAAAGCGCTGCCCAGAGATAATCCCACTTTAACGGCACTTTCATATAAAGAACCGCGAAAGGAACAAAAACAGTCAAAGAAATAATTTCTTGTAGGATTTTGAGCTGTCCCAATGAAAGAGTACCAAATCCGATTCTGTTTGCTGGGACCATTACGGTATATTCAAAAAATGCAATGAGCCAGCTTGAAACAATTGCCACCCATAGAGGTGCACTACCGAGATTTTTTAAATGAGCATACCAGGCAAAGCTCATGAAAGTATTTGAAACTAGCAATAGGAACGCTGTCTTTACTAGCGGAGGAATTCCATTCCAATAACTGATAAGTGCTTCCATTTTTTGTTGATACGCTTTGAAAAATTCAATAAGCGAGAGTTTAGAAGGAAAAAGTTCTTATTGAAGATTTATAAGAAGAACTTAACATGCGGTCCTAATCTAAAAAACTCTAACAATGCAGAGCATAGTCTTTTGCTATTGTTTGGAACCAAGGAAACCTAAAGGAGAGAGGAGTCTATAGTTGGTAGGTGTTTTCCATTAATGACCAAAATCACGGCATATTAATGTTTAAAAATTGCACAGAATGGGATTGTTAGCTATAGCTGTCTGAGTTTCGATTGCGTGTAATCGGAAGTTTGATAGCTTTTAAGGTGTAAAAATAAACAATAGTATGTTCATTTAATCCGTTAAAGTGTCATTTCTCAATCCTATACTGAAGAAAAACAGTAAGGAGAGAGAATGGTAAATTCAAAAATCCCATGGGGCCGAGATCCGGTTGAAAATACAGGAAATCTTTCTGCAATAGAAAACTGGGCTTACTGGCAAAATAGAATCAATCGTGCGTCGCTGGTAATGCTAAAAGAACAAAAGATTATCAGTGAAGAACAGGCTTATAGAATAGCAAAAGCTCAACTAGAAGCTGAGAAAAGACAGAGACAGCCAGATTTTCCTCCGATCTACGACATTATGCCGCTGGAAAAACTCTTGATAGAAAATTGCGGACAAGAGGCGACTCTGATTCATACTGGACGGAGCAGACAGGATATTTTTGCAACATTGCTACAAGCCCGGCTACGGCGGGCTTTCCTGGATACCTTCAGTTGTTTAAATGATCTGAGAGAACAGCTACTAAACCTGGCAGAAGCACATACTAAAACCTGGATGCCGGCTTATACCAATGGCGTACAGGCAATGCCGATCACTCTAGGTTTTTATCTGTGGGGATTTTTGGAGTCATTTGAGCGGGACTCTCAAAGATTCCACGAAGCCTGGAAGAGAATTAACCGGTGTGCTTTAGGAACCGGGGTGTTGGCTTGCTCGGCATGGCCGTTATCGAGAGAAAGACTCTCTGAGCTCTTGGGATTTGACGGCCCTATCGTAAATGGGTTGGACAGCTCTCAAATCAGTTTGTTTGATATTCCTTTGGAAGCAGCTTCTATAGTTTCAAATATTGCTATCAGGATCTCCGTTCTCATTCAGGATTTCGCACAGCAATATTCGCAAACTCGTCCATGGATTTTGTTGGATGACTCGGATGCTTACGGATCGTCGGCAATGCCGCAAAAAAGAAATCCGGGAATACTCAATAAAGCCAGAGCCAGAGCTTCTGATGTGGTTGGAGCGGTGTCTACCGCTTACATTCGCGACCATAACATTAACTTGGGGATGTACGACAACAAAGAAAGTGTTAATGAAGACAATTCAAAAGTTTTCGCTTTGGCTTGTTCTATGCTGCAAATAACACGGGATGCATTCTCCATGTTAAAGATTAATAAAGAGAGAGCCTTGGAGGAATTGGAAAACGACTGGACTTGCACAATGGCGTTGGCTGAGGCACTCCAAATGAAATACAACGTTCCGTTCAGAGTAGGGCATAACTTTGCAAGTGATGTTGTAACAAAAGGAAGAAAACATGGTTGGATCCCTAAAACTTTCCCATTTGATGAAGCAAAGGCAAGTTATCAGGCTGTAACCGAAAAACTCGAAGGCACAACTCAATCTCTCCCAATGAGCGAGGAGGAGTTCAGACAATTTCTTTCGCCTCAGTACGTGGTGATGACAAGAATCGGAACAGGGGCTCCTAATCCAAGGAGTACGAAGAAAAACTTAAAAATTATCAGAAAGAAACTTATAGAAGATCAGCAATGGGTAGCTGGCACGAATAACAAACTTTTCGGAGCTCAAGTCATGCTCGATAAAGAGTTTGAAAAGCTCTTACAGCGGGAGAACCAAGGAGACTAAAAATGATTTGGATTGGACTTGCTATCGTAATCATCACGTTCTGGATGATTTACAAGAATTATGAAGCTCGCTTAGTGTTGTGCTTATCAGGATTATTGATGGCTGCATTAGGTCAGTTTTTGAGTGGCTCAAATGTCACAATATCAACAGCGGTCGCAGCCTTTGTAAAGCAGTTGATAAACGGCGGGCTCGTGCCAACCATTGTGACAGTTATGGGATTTGGTTATGTCATGACCTTTACCAAATGCTCAGATCATCTGGTAAATGCACTAGTTAAACCATTGACTCACGTTCCAATGGTAGTCATACCCGGAGCAGTTCTGATCACATGGATCTTAAATATCATTCTTCCATCTGCCGCTGGAATTGCAGCTGCTGTCGGCGTTTTGCTGGTCCCGGCTCTCATCGCTTTAAAAGTCCGTCCGGTAATGGCCGCATCTGCAGTGTTTGCCGGTACGTGGGGATCTGTTGTAAGTCCGGGCTTAATGTTTAATCCTCAGATCGCAGACATCGCGTTTAAGGCAAAAGAAATTGGAGCTCCGGATGCCATGATAGTGATTCTGCAGGAGGTAATTCCATGTGCAATCGGAGCAGTTGTCGTCGCTGTTGTTTTGGCAATTATTTGTATGGTCCTAAAAGAAGGAGTTGGAACGACTAACAACGAAAAAGCCGGAGATGCTCTCGAAAAAGACTTAGAAGAAAAAACGGAGAAGCATTTCAAAGTAAATCCGTTTTATGCAGTCGTTCCGGTAATTCCACTGGTCCTTCTTGTTCTGGCTTCCAAACAGTTGGGGGTTTTGCCGACAAAAACTTTTACCGTTCCTGTTTGCATGCTCATCGGTACCGCTGTCGGGCTGGTTGTTGCATTGATTAATAAACAAAATATCGGAGATTGTTTCAAGAAATTCTGCCGTGGTGCTGGTGATGGTTTCTGCGATGTCGTTATTCTGATTGCCGCTGCAGCTTTATTTGCATCCGGTATGAAATCAATTGGCTTAACGGGAGCATTAGTCGACTCTATGAAAGGTTCTCAATCTGTAGCAATGTTTGCTGCAGCTGCCGGACCCTTTGTAATGGCGGCAATCAGCGGTTCCGGAAATGCTGCAGCTCTTGCATTTAATGAAGCGATTACGCCTCATGCAGCAGACTTCGGTCTGACGATTGTTCAACTCGGTGCTGTTGCTCAGATAGCTGCTGGACTCGGAAGAACAATGTCACCGGTGGCAGGTGGGGTCATTATTTTGGCCGGTATTGCAGGGGTGAACCCAATGGAAATTGTTAAGAGAACCTCTCTACCGGTACTAATAGCGTTAGTCGTAGTGACTATCTGTATGTTCATTGTTTAAAGCAATTCTAAGTAACCGGCAGTATCCGATAATTAGGTTCTGCCGGTTATTAAAGTCGTTTGAGCTTAGTAGTAAACAATGAATGGGAATCGTTCTTGAACCAAACGTTTCTGTTCGCCTTCAATTTCTCTTCTCTTTCTCAGATACCACTCAATGAAAATTTGAACTCGTTTGAGCTTTTGTGCTTCGAGAGTAGTGCCAATGTAATTATCTAGATTTGGGATATGCCATCCGTTTAACACCGGGACAAGTTGTCCATCAAGAATTTCACGATAACAGTGATGAAGAGGCATGTCTAAGACAATTCCGCAACCTTCAAGAGCCGCTGTCTTGGCTAACAGAATATTGTTGAATCGGATTTCGGATTTCCATTTGAAAGTTTCCTGAAGAGCACCTTTAGCCAAGATGGCAGAATGAGGTCGGACAAGCCCGTTATAAATAACTCCGGCATGATCATTGAGATCAATCGGGTTTTGCGGTGTGCCGTTTGAGGATAAATAGGATGGTGAAGCGCAAGGAATAAATAATGACCGTGTAACCCAATGTTCAACCAAGTTTGGGTTTTTGTATGGGCCATAGTAAAGCATGACGTCCGCTTGACCTTGCATAAATGCCTTAGGATCATCATCGCCAATAACTTCAAATGATACCTTTGGATGAGTTTTCTGAAATTCTGCAATCAAAGGCACAATCTGTGTCTGTAAAAAACCGGGCATGGCACCGAATCGAATATTGCCGGTTTCCAAATTTCGCTCGGAACTCAGTCTGCAAACAATTTTGTCATGAGCATCAATTATCGGAGAAAGCTCTTTACGTGCTTGAATTCCTGCTAATGTTGGCTGGACTCTTCGTCCTATTCTTTCTACAAGCTGGCAACCGGTTTCTTCCTCTAACGATTTAATCATCCGGGACAGTTTTCCTCGGTCAATCCCTTTTGAATCGGCGACCCGAAGGACTGAACCTTCATCGTATATCTTAAAAAGAAGTTCCCATAGTCCTAAATGTTTTGAGATCCATTGGTTTTTGAGCATTTGATGATTGAGTCTAATAGCCTGAAAGAAAACTTTTTACTCGTCTTGAGAGAGTAAATCAGTAAAGAAATTGTAGATTTTTTTACACCGGATTAAATAATACTTCTTGGATTTCAGGAAGAGAAAATCTTCAGTTGGGATTATCAGGCAAAAAAATGGTCGGAGTGAGAGGATTCGAACCTCCGGCCCCTGCGTCCCGAACGCAGTGCTCTACCAGGCTGAGCTACACTCCGACTTTGTTTGACAAGAGAATTTAAATATCTCTTTCAACTGTCAAGGACAGCAATTCTATCAAAGAATTCTTATAAGTGGAAGAGGGCAAGAAAGAAATTTCATTAATTCCGGAAAAAACGACTTCTTTTGCCTTCTCGATGCACTTATCGATGGCTCCGGTTTCTTCAAGTATCTTAGTGATTTTCTGCAAATCTCCGTCCCCACGGCGTACAGCCTCTTTAATTTCGTCGGCGTCCTCTTTGTTGCAAGCACGCAACGCATAAATTAAAGGTATTGTCATTTTGCCTTCTCGCAGATCGGTACCTAAGGTTTTTCCGGTTTTACCTTCAACTCCACGATAGTCCAGGACATCATCAATGATTTGAAATGCAGTTCCGAGAGCAAGTGCATAATTTGCCAGACGTTGTTCCTGTTCTTTTGTCGCTCCTGAGATGGTAGCCGCCATCCTTGCTGCGGCTTCAAATAAAACGCCGGTTTTTCTTTCGATAACTTCAAAATATCTTTTTTCTTCAACTGTTGTGTCGTGAACATTCAATAATTGAATAACTTCGCCCTCGGAGACCCGGTTGACAGCGCCGGAGACAATTTCACAAATACGGATATTTCCGGTTTTTACCATCAGCTGAAATGCGCGCGAATACATAAAATCGCCGACAAGAACTGCAGCAGGATTCCCCCATTTAAAGCTGGCTGTCGGCTTTCCTCTTCTCAGGTCGGTTTCATCAACAACGTCGTCATGCAAAAGACTGGCAGTGTGAACGTACTCAATCATGGTTGCAAGAAAAACGTGTTCCTTTCCTTTGTAACCCATTGCCCTTGCAATCAGCAACAAAATTAAAGGACGCATTCTTTTACCACCGGCAGACACGATATAGTCGCTGATTTTTTTAATTAAGGGAATATCACTTTGAAGGTCATCGATAACCGCTTTATCGACGGCCATTAAATCCTCTGCAACGGGCGCAATAATTTCCTTAATCTTCTCAGCAACAGTAGCCATGTTTTCTCCTAGGTAACGAGCGAATATTACCGAATTTTTAAAGCGTTAGAGGAGGTTTTCTCTATTATCGTTTTTTCTATGTCTGTTTTTTCATTGATACAATTTTTCAAAACGAAAAACGATATCCCAGGAGTTTGGTATGACAATTTTAGTTAGTCCGAAGGACATGGAAGAAAGCGCACAAATCGGCGCACATATTCGGCATCTAATCCATCAAGAACCGGAAATCGGTCTTTATCTTCCCAAAACACAGGAGAAAATTAAATTAGCACTTGATTCCTTCGGTTTGGATGACGTTCATTTATTTGTTGGTGGTCCTAATGTCACCGGTGTCGTTGCTGTCATTAGAGGTCATACAAAAGGAAAGACGATCGGGTTGCGAGCAGATTCTGATGCGCTGCCGTTGGAAGAACAGACCGGCATGGCCTGGAGTAGTACGTTCAATGGAAAAATGCATGCCTGCGGACACGACGGTCATGTCTCAACTTTGTTGGCTATTTGCCATTATCTTTCTAAACACAGGGACTTTGCCGGAACAATTGTGGCTATTTTTCAACCGGGAGAAGAAGGTTTTGCCGGTGCTAAATACATGATTGAAGACGGCCTGGTAGAGAAATTCGGAATAGAAGAGTTTTATGCCTTACATGCTGAGCCGTCTTTAAATGTCGGTGAAGTTGGTTTTGTGCCGGGCTATGCCACAGCAAACGCTGATAAATATGAAATTACTTTTGTCGGAAAAGGAGGCCATGGTTCACGTCCTCATATGGCAAAAGATCCGTTAGTAGCAGCTTGCCAGTGTGTTTTGGCTTTTCAGACGATTATATCCAGAAGCATTGATCCTGCTAACGCTGCGGTTGTTTCTACGGGGTGTATCAACAGCGGTTTTGCTGACGGTTGTAGTGTTGTTCCAAATGAGGCAAAAATTTATGGTACGACACGCTCTTATGAATCTGACGTTCAGGAAACTATTATTCGGAGAATGGAACAGATTTCCAAAGGCATTGCTTTAGCCAACGATATGGAAGTGAAGTTTGACTACACCAAGCTTTATCCGGCAATGTACAATAATCCTGAACTTGTAGAGAAAGCAAAACAATATGCGACAGAACTGCTGGGCGCCGATAAAGTGATTGAATGGAAAAGAACAGCTGGCGGAGAAGACTTTTCGTTCATGTTGCTAGCTAAACCGGGTTGTTTGTTCAGGTTGGGAATGAAAGATGACACTCATTGCTCAGGTGTTCATCATCCCAAGTTTGATTTCAATGACAAGGCCATTGCAACAGGGGCTGCTTGCTTGTTAACAATTGCTTTAAATAGAGCGGCTTCATAGCTTTTATCCAAGAAACCGAATAAAAACCGGCAACAAAAAACTCGGCTTCCATAGCTTACAAGGAAAGCCGAGTTAATTTTATGGTGAATTGTTTTAAGCAGGGTGCATTTCTTTGTGCTCTGGTTTACCTTCAAAAGCTTCAATGGCTTCATCGGCTAAATGGCGGTAATCGGGATGAGTGTGCTTATGGACTTTTTCCATATCTGCTTCCTTAACCCATTTACCGACCACAATACAGGCAATACCGTTTCCAATCATATTGGTTAAAGAGCGGGCTTCGCTCATGAAACGGTCAACACCAAGTATGAGGGCCAAGCCTGCAACCGGTATATCTCCGAGTGAAGATAGAGAGGCAGCAAGCACTATAAATCCTGAACCGGTAACACCTGCAGCTCCCTTACTGGTTAATAACAACACAGCCAGCAACGTTAGCTCCTGAAACAGCGTGATTGGTATATCACAGGCTTGAGCAATAAAGATAGCAGCCATCGTGAGATAAATAGCAGTTCCATCCAAATTAAAGGAGTATCCGGTTGGAATGACCAAGCCGACAACGGACTTACTAATGCCGGCGTGTTCCATTTTTACCATCATGCGTGGTAACACAGACTCCGAAGAAGATGTCCCCAGTACGATCAGAAGTTCATCTTTAATGTAGCGCAAATAGTTCATCAGCGAAAAACCATGAGCTCTACAAATCGCTCCGAGTATTCCGAAGATAAAGAGTAAACAGGTTGCATAGAAGGCCATCATCAATTTTGCTAACGGAAGCAATGATCCGATTCCGTATTTGCCAATAGTAAAGGCCATCGCACCGAATGCACCGATAGGAGCGACCTTCATGATCCAGCCGACAATAAGGAATAGAATTTGAGAGGTTTTATTGATGAGTTTGAAAACAGGGTGCTTTTGACCGCCGAGTTTTTGCAATGCAAAACCAAAAAGGATGGAGAAGAATAAAACTTGAAGAATATCACCGGAAGCAAATGCACCCGCTACGGTTGAGGGAATGACATTCATAAAGAAGTCCACGGTTGATTGCGGTGCGGCCTGAGTGAAGTGAGATACAGACTCAACATCTAGAGTGGCTGGGTCCACATGCATGCCTGAACCGGGCTTGAGAACATTGACCATGATGAGCCCGATGACCAAGGCAAGTGTTGATACTACTTCAAAGTATAAGAGTGCATAACCACCGACTTTTCCAACTTTTTTCATATCTTCCATACCGGCTATACCAATTACTACAGTACAGAAAATAATAGGAGCGATGATCATCTTGATGAGTTTAATAAACCCGTCTCCAAGAGGTTTCATTGATGCGCCTAGGTCCGGATAAAAATATCCAAGCAAAATACCAATAATGATGGCGCAAATAACTTGAAAGTAAAGCGTCTTATATATAGGTGTTTTTGTTTTCATAATGCCTCTTCTAAAGGTCAAAGTTTCTGGCTTGAAACATTTAAGATGCAAAGAACTTATTTACGAAATATAAAATAAATTTCAGGGTTAACAATGAAATGAATTTATAAGAAAGAGAAAACATAGCCTAAATAGGCTATATGAATAGATATTTTCCTAATATTATGAATTACTAAATATAAATTCATCGTGTTTTCGAAATATTGGGAGTCAAGTGCTATAGCTATGCGGTTTTTCTTTTGTGCCTTTAGCAAACAGAAAATAAGTTCAATTTTTCTGTGGAGAAGATATTTGTGAGAAACATTTAAAAATTCCTTACTGTGAATAAATTTCCCGCAATATGGAAAAACATTTAAAAATAATGAAATTTACTTATTTATCAGAGACTGTTAAAGGCGGTTTTTCTGTGGCAGATTTTCACTTGACTTGTTGATTTTATTGTGAAATAATCACGCGTTCCACGAATTCTTATTTTTAACCACATAAAAAGGCTTCAGCAGCACGTGGACTGCATTGAAGTGGAGATTTCTAATGTACGCAATTATTAAGACCGGCGGCAAACAGTACACAGTTGCTGTAGGCGATAAAGTCCGTGTTGAGACTCTTGCAGGCGAAGTAGGTCAGCAGATCGATTTGACTGAAGTTCTTGCAGTTAAAGATGATGCCGGTATGAAAGTTGGCGCTCCTTTCCTCGAAAACGCTGTAGTCAAAGCTACTATCGTTGCTGAAGGTCGTCATGAAAAAGTACGTATTTTCAAGTTCCGTCGCCGTAAACACTCAATGAAGAGTGCTGGTCATCGTCAGAACTACACCGAAATCAAGATCGACGAGATTTCGGCTTAATTAATATTCATTAAGAGGTATTTGAAATGGCACATAAGAAAGGTGGCGGTTCCACAAGAAACGGTCGCGATTCCAATGCTCAGCGCTTGGGTGTAAAAGTTTTCGGTTCTCAGATGATCAAGCCGGGTGCTATCATCGTTCGTCAGCGTGGTACAAACTTCCACGCCGGTGATAACGTTGGTATGGGCCGTGATCACACATTATTTGCAAAGGTTGAAGGCAAAGTTGAATTCGTTGTTCACGGTCGTCTTAACCGTCATTATGTAAATGTTGTTCCTGTAGCTTAATCACCGGATTCAATAACACAAAGAGCCCCATTCCGTGTAGGTTTGGGGTTTTTTCTTTGGTTTTTTATCTATCATTCTGAGATTATTAAGCATAGAAAATATTTAGTTCATCATGAAATTTGTAGACGAAGCCAGAATTGAGGTTAGAGCCGGAAACGGTGGCAACGGAGTAGCCTCCTTCAGAAGAGAAAAATTTATTCCGAAAGGAGGCCCCGACGGCGGAGACGGTGGAAAAGGTGGTTCAATCTATGCAGTTGCAGATAGAAACTTAAATACACTAATTGACTACCGTTACACAAGAAAATTCCAGGCTAAAAACGGAGAAAACGGGCGCGGTAGTGACTGCTACGGTCGTGGCGCTCCTGACATCGAATTAAAAGTACCTGTCGGGACTGTGATTAAAGATGAAAGTACCGGGGAAATTATCGCTGACTTGGATGTCAACGGACAAAGAGCTCTTTTGGCCAGAGGAGGAAAGGGAGGTTTGGGCAATCTTCACTTTAAATCGTCCACTAATCGTGCTCCTCGCCAGTGCACTCCGGGGGAACCCGGGGAAGAAAAATCTCTGTCTCTTGAATTGAGAGTATTGGCTGATGTCGGTCTGCTTGGTTTACCGAATGCTGGAAAGTCAACGCTAATCTCAGCTGTCTCTAATGCAAAACCACGAATTGCTGATTATCCTTTTACCACCTTGCATCCGCATCTTGGAGTAGTCAGAGTCGGCTCTGAATCCAGTTTTGTGATTGCTGATATTCCGGGGTTGATTGAAGGCGCCTCTGAGGGGGCCGGTTTAGGGCATTTATTCTTACGACATTTGTCCAGAACAAGTTTGCTTTTGCATGTTATTGATGTTGCACCGATGGATGAAACTCAGGATCCCGTTGCAGCTGCACGCGCTATTGTTAAAGAATTATATAATTTTGATTCGGCACTGGCTGAAAAACCTCGTTGGCTCGTACTCAACAAGATGGATCTTATTCCGGAAGAAGAGCGAGGCGCTGTTATTGACAAATATAGCAAAGAGTTTGGTGAAGACGTTCCAATATTTCCGATATCTGCCGCAACCAGAGAAGGGTGCGACGTCTTAGTTAAAGCCATCTCAGAGAATTTGCATCGTCAGCGGCAGGATATGCTGACAGAGGAAGCCTTGGCCGAAAACTTCGAAGAATCTATCGACGAAGATCCCCTACCCGAAGATAACAAAGACAAATGAGTGAAAATAAGGATATTTGGTCCAAAGCCAAAAGAATTGTTGTAAAGATTGGTTCGTCTTTAGTAACAGACGAAGGCCGAGGTGTAGACAGCGAAGCAATCAACCGCTGGGTCACACAGTTTAGGTACCTTCAAAAACTCGACAAAGAAGTGATTCTAGTTAGCTCCGGTGCCATCGCCGAAGGTGTAGTCCGTCTTGGTTTTGTAAAAAGGCCTACTGAAATTCATGAACTGCAGGCTTGTGCCGCTGTCGGCCAAATGGGCCTGGCACATGCGTACGAAAAAGCGTTTGCTTCGCACGGTTTGACTTGCGGACAGCTTTTATTAACACATGCAGACTTTGCAAACCGCGAAAGATATCTCAACGCGCGTCATACATTGCTTTCCTTGTTGAAACTGAAAGCTGTGCCAATCATTAATGAAAATGACACCGTCATTACCGATGAAATCAAAGTTGGAGACAACGACACTTTAGGCGCACTTACAACTAATTTAGTGGATGCAGATATCCTGGTTATTCTCACCGATCAGGAAGGGATGTTTACGGCTGATCCGAGAAATGACCCGAATGCTGAACTTATTTCCAGGGCAGCCGCGGGTTCTGCAGACCTAGAAGCAATGGCCGGGGGCGCCGGCTCATCAATAGGCAAAGGAGGAATGCTCACAAAAATTCTTGCAGCCAAGAGAGCTACCAAGAGCGGTGCATCTACTGTTATTGTCAGCGGAAGAATTCCGGATGTTCTGATCAGACTCGCAGACGGTGAATCGTTGGGCACATTGCTCGTTGCAGAATCTGAACCGATATCGGCTAGAAAACAGTGGATGAGTGACCATTTACAATTAAAAGGCTACTGCGTCATTGATGAGGGTGCCAAGGAGGCCATCAAAAAAGGCAAGAGTCTTTTACCCGTGGGCGTTAAGGCGATTCATGGAGAGTTTTTAAGAGGCGAAGTTATCTCCTGCTTTGATGGTGAAGGTAAAGAAGTCGCCCGTGGTCTTAGCAATTACACCTCAGAAATGGCACGGCGTCTGACCGGAAAACATCGTGAGGAAATCAAAGAAATTATTGGTTACGAAGAAAGACAGGAACTAATCCACCATGACAACATGGTTGTGCTGTAACTAATCAACGGCGGAAATGACCGAGACCTTCGGTCTTTCCCCAACCTTCAGGAGGCGTCAATGCCTTCTTAGTATTGAAAATCAAAGGAGCTAACTCCAAAAGGGCTTCTTTGTAAACTTCTCTCTTGAATTCAATGACATCTCTCAGGGGCACCCAATAGTCATTCCATCGCCATGCTTCAAATTCTGGATGGTTGGTTACATTCAAATCAATATCAAGATTTTTTCCGGTAAGTTCCAGCAGGAACCAGATTTGTTTCTGCCCTTTGTAAATTCCTCTGAGATCGCGTCGAATCCAGCGTTCAGGAACGTTGTAACGAAGCCAGCCGGCCGTATTTCCTAAAATCTTGACTTTATCAGAAGTAAGGCCGAGTTCTTCCCATAACTCCCGGAACATTGCTTCCTTGGGAGTTTCTCCACGATTGATTCCGCCCTGTGGAAACTGCCAGGAATGTTGGTGAATTCTCTTTCCCCAATAGACTTGTTTAAGAGGATTTACCAAAATAATCCCTACATTCGGCCTATAACCTTCTTTATCCAGCATAAAACTAAACTAAAATAACTCCTTTGTGCCTGAGCATTATATAGAACACAAGTAAGCTGTGAGTCTGAACTTGGGCCTAAAAGTTTCACAAAAATTGAGTTATAAAGATGCGAGCAAGTCAATTCCATATTTCGACAAAGAAAGAAGCTCCTTCTGACGCTGAAATTGTCAGCCAGAAGTTGATGCTCAGAACAGGCATGATCAGAAAAGAGGCTGCCGGTATATATAACTACATGCCCTTGGCTGTCCGGTCATTAAGAAAGGTTGAAAACATTATTCGTGAAGAAATGGAGAAATCCGGTTCTTTAGAAGTCATCATGCCAATGGTTCAACCGGCTGAATTATGGATGGAGACAGGTCGTTGGCAGAAATATGGTGCTGAACTTCTTCGTTTAAAAGATCGCCACGGCAGAGAATTTGCTATGCAACCAACCAGTGAAGAAGTCGTTACCGATATCGCCAGACAAGAAATCAGTTCCTGGAAACAGTTACCGGTTAATTTCTTCCAGATACAAACTAAATTCAGAGATGAACGCAGACCCCGCTTTGGTTTAATGAGAGGTCGTGAATTCATCATGAAGGATGCATATTCCTTTGATAGGAACGCTGATGATGCTAAGAAGTCATATCAGCAGATGTTTGATGCTTACTGCCGAATTTTTGATCGTCTGGGTCTTGTCTACCGTCCTGTTCGGGCTGACTCCGGTGCCATTGGCGGAAATCTCTCTCAGGAATTCCAGGTTATTGCTGATACCGGGGAAGATTTAATTGTCTATTGCCCTGAAAGTAGCTTTGCTGCCAATATTGAACTGGCTCCGGCTCCTTGTCTGATTGAGAAACGAGAAGCTCCGACTGAAGAAATGAAGAAGGTTGCAACTCCCGGCAAAGATAAATGCGAAACGATGACCGAATTCCTTGGACTGCCTCTAACCAAGAGTGTTAAAGCAGTTGTATTGGCCACTGATCAAAAAGACGAAGAAGGAAATGCTCTTCCTGCGCAAGTCGTTCTTCTTCTTATCCGTGGAGATCACACTTTAAATGAAGTCAAAGCAGGAAAGATAGACATTCTCAAAGGTGGTTATCGTTTTGCAACAGAAGAAGAAATTCTTAAAACTTTCGGTAGCAAACCGGGTTATCTCGGACCGGTTGGATTGCCAAAAGACGTTCCTGTTATCGCAGATTTGACTGTTGCTAATATGAGCGACTTTGTCGTGGGAGCAAATGACGAGGGCTACCATTTTACCGGAGTCAACTGGGGAAGAGATCTAGCCGAGCCGACCCAGGTGGTGGATATCAGAAACGTAGTAGAAGGAGACATGTCTCCTGACGGGCAGGGTAAATTAGTTATGCAACGCGGAATCGAAGTCGGGCACGTGTTCTATCTTGGCGACCGTTATTCCAAACCGATGAATGCAACATTCCTTGATGAAAACGGGAAGACCCAGGTAATTCATATGGGATGTTACGGAATTGGCGTATCGCGACTGTTAGGAGCTGCGATTGAGCAGAATCATGACGATAAAGGCATTATTTGGCCTGAAGCAATGGCACCGTTTGAAGTCGTAATTTGCGCTTTGGGATATGACAAAAACGAAAATGTCCGTGCTCATGCGGATAAGCTCTACGAACAGTTAAAAGCAGACGGTTTTGATGTCATTCTTGATGACAGAGGTTTGCGTCCCGGAGTGATGTTTGCCGATTGGGAACTTATTGGAATACCACATCGGATTACTATTGGCGATAAAGGCTTGAAAGAAGGAGTCATAGAGTACACTAACCGCCGAGACATGGTGAACTGCAAAGTTCCTCTGGAACAGGCAGAAGACATTCTCAAAGAAAGAATGAAATCATAAAAAAAATGAAATCATAGAAAGTATTAAGGCCTCAAGAGATTGAGGCCTTAATACCATGTGGGTCTCTTTAAAATTTGTTGTAAATATGCTAATCCGAGTGAATGATGTAGATAGGAATTAATTTCTGATTGACATTACATTTAGACAAATGTCTTATTTCTTAGGATACCAATTATCGTTCATAGAAATCAGAATTATTAGTGATAGTATTTTCATTAAAAAATAACTACTAAATAATCAATAAGATATAAAATTTTTTATGGATTTTTCTGAATAACAGGCATAAGACGTCTTTGTATTTTTCTTAAGATATTTGTCCTATATAAGGTTGATGTGTCCGATCCTAAACTGACTTGACCTGGCTCAAGCAGGTTCTAACTAAAGGATCAAAAATCAAATGTCAGACAACATTCTTAACCTCGCTGTCTCAAGAAGATCGTTGCTGAAAGGTGGTGCATGTGCAGCTTCTGTACTCTCTGCACCGGCCTTACAAGCGTATGCCTTTGCCGATCAAATAAAAAAACTGGAAAAAGAAGGCTGGACAAAGCATCCGGTTGCTTGCACTATGTGCGGTGCTTATTGCGGATTGTTGGCAATGAGAAAAAATGGTGAACCGGTTTCTGAAAAAACCGTTCGGATATTTCCAAATCCGGGGCATCCTCAACAAGGATATTGCGGCCGTTCGGCAGCCGCCATGTGGGTCTGGAATCATCCGCTTAGATTGAGAAAGCCTCTCAAGCGTGTCGGCGAAAAAGGAGAAGGCAAATTTAAAGAAGTGACCTGGGATGAGGCTCTTGATGGTATTGCTCTCCAGTTAAAAGAAATCGTCAATAAATATGGAGAAAGCAGTGTTGCTTCAACGTCTCATAGCTTTTCCGGATTCAGCAAGTGGCTTACCTTCCCGCTGGGCTCACCAAACAACATAGGTCACCAGTCAACCTGTAATGCAGCAGGTATTGCAGGCCGAAATTGGGTGTTCGGCAAAGGCTTTGATGGAGCTGGGAAAATGGAGCCGGACTATGCAAATCTCCGTTATCTTCTTTTGGTTGGCCGTTCAATGGGAGCCGCTATGGGTGCTCTTCATACATTAAACGTTGCCAGGGCAAACGGGGCTAAAGTGGTTTCAATTGATCCCCGTATGCCGGATATTGCATACGGAGATGCGGATTGGGTTGGTATCCGTCCGGGTACAGATGCTGCTTTTATTGCCGGTTTGATTAATCTCATGATCGCCAATAAAAATATTGACACAGACTTCCTGGAAAAAGGTACAAACAGTCCGTATTTAATCAAAGAAGACGGAGCTCCATTGACAGAGGCTGATCTTGTCGTCGGAGGCGACAAGACTAAATATGTGGTAATGAATTCCATGGGAGATATCTCTCTCCGTGGTGTCAAGAAAGATGCAAAAGGAAAAGTAGTTGGTTTTGACGAAGATCAGAACTTCGTTGCCGATCTGAATAAAGTTGGCGAAGTTAAAACAGCTGACGGAAAATTTATTCCAGTTAAAACAGCTTTCGTTATTTTGAAGGAAAAAGTAGCTCCGTACACACCGGAAAAAGTGTTTGAAATAACAGGCATCGAACCGGGAACTTTGAAGAAAATAGAAAAAGAATTTACAAACTTCAAGGGCGTTATTGATGACGGCTGGTATACATCTAAGAATGGAACTGATGTTCAGCTCTATCAGATGATAAGTATTGCCAATGCATGTAATGGAAATATTGATCGAAAAGGTGGTTTAGTTGTTACTGCCGGTGCCGGTTTCAAGGTTCCAAGTGTTTCTGCAGGAAAAGGCCCGAACGGCGAGACCTGGAAGATGAGTAGGGACAAACGTATTGATAAGATCCTTTATCCTGAAGCTGCAGGAACATTCAGAGTTGCATTGGAAGGAGCCCTAACCGGTAAACCTTATCCGATTAAAGCAGGTTTCTTTGTCGGAACGACTATTTTCCATCGTGAGGCTAATTCTGAAGAGATGGCCAACGGGTTGAAAGCACTGGAATTATGTGTAGTCCAGGACGTTTTACCTCAGGAATTGGTGGATTATGCTGATTATGTTCTGCCTGCCACATATTTCATGGAAAGAAAGGAAATGGCCGGAGTTAAATGGGCATTAGACGGCTCAATTTATCTTTCAGATCCTCAACTGCAACCTCCTGAAGGCTGCGAAGCGCGCCATGACGTATGGATTTTGCTCGAAATCCTAAGAAGAGCTTTCCCCGAAAAAGCCGAACGTGTCGGTTATAAACAATGCAAGACAGCAGAAGAGTTCGATGCTTACTTCAATGCCTTTACAAATAAAGGCTATAAGAAGTTCCTTGCAGCTTGTGAAAAATCAATGCCCGGTTCTGCCGAACGTATCAGTAATGATATTGCCCAAAAAGGTTGGTCCACTATCAAAATCAAAAAATATGATGTTTATCCGTATCAGAAGCCGTTTGGGACACCTTCCGGAAAAGTAGAAGTCTACGGATTTAAGAGTTTTACCAAACCGGAGTATCTGGAAGCGATGCCCCCGGTTTCTGCTTACATCCCATCGCCTGCCTACACACAACCAAAACCGGATTCCAATGAATTTGTTCTAGTCTCCGGGAAAAATTGCGTAACGTGTTCGGGTTTGAACATGTTCACTTATCCGACCAAATTTATGGGAGATAGGACCGTTTGGATAAATCCGTCCGATGCTCAAAGATTAGGCTTGCATAATGGTGAAATGGTAGAGATAGAAGGGGTCGATACAAAGGTCAAAGGGAAAGCAGCTCTAACCGTAACCAAAAAAGTTGTTCCCGGCGCTGTATTTGCGTTTGGATTCTCAGGAGGTAACAGAACAAAGCATTTAGTCTCCGATCCTCAATATCAATTCGTAAAAGAGGGAGTTAACTCTCATTGGTTTGCTACAGGTTATACCCAGCCGGTTTTTGGCAATGTAGCTAACAACAGCACTATCAGAATTATGAAAATAAGAGGCTAAGTCATGTCTGAAAAGAAAAAACAACTCGCTCATTTATTTGATGCAACTCAATGCATTAGCTGCGGAGCATGTATTTTGGCTTGTTCTCAAACTAACTTTCCGGAAATGCACGCAAAAAATATTCCCGGAAGACAATGGATTGCATCCAATATCCGTATCGTTCGGAGTGAAAAAAGAAGCCCGGTTAATCTGTTGGTCCAGTGCCAACAGTGTGAAAACGCTCCTTGCGTTAAAACCTGTCCTTTCGGAGCCAATTATTACGATGAAAATGGCCTGGTAAGAACAGATCCTGATAAATGCGTCGGCTGTAATTATTGTATTGCCAGCTGTCCTTACGATGCTCGTTGGTCTCATCCTGAAAGCGGTCTGCCAATGAAATGCATCGGCGAAGGCTGTATGAAGTTGATTGAAAAAGGAGAACAGCCTGCCTGCGTTCAGGCATGCCCGGCCGAAGCCAGACTATTTGGTGACGTCCTGGATCCGACATCTGAGATTTCTCAGAAGCTCTCATCTTCCAGAACAGAACTGCTTATGCCTCAGAAAGGTACAAAGCCTAACTTTTTCGTGGTGGTATCAAAATGATTGAATTAACTTCACTAACTCCTCAACTTCATGCTGCCCACTGGGGATGGACAATCGCAATTTTCTTGTGGCTCGTCGGTCTTGCCGGCATGGGCTTCTTTCTGAATTACTGGATTCGTCAGAAGAACTTTGTTTATCTTTTGACAGTTTCTGCACTATTAGGAACTCTCCTGGTTGTCAGCCATTTGGCAAGGATGCTCAACTTGCCATTTGCAGTGTTTAGCGCGTTAGCAGACTTTTCATTTAACTTCCAGTCCTGGATGTTTATCGGTATTTGTCTGTTATCGATCCTATGTATTGGTTCCGTTTTTTATTCAATGGTCTGTGCCAAGATTATCTTTAAAGCCGATTGTTGGCAGCCTATGATTAAATCGGATTGGTTTAACGGATTATTCGCATTCTTAGGCGTCTGCTGCACCATCTACTCCGGGTTCCTGTTGACTCAGGCTGTTGGCATTTCTCTTTGGAATACGGCTTTGATTCCGTTGCTCTGGATCATGTCAGGAATGGCAAGCTCAATTGGATGTATTGAACTTCTAATGATTTTGAAATGGATCGATCCTAATACCGTCCGTTGGAGCAGAAGAACTTCCTTTTGGGTTGAAGTTGCAGAGTTATTTACCATTTTCGCATTTATTCATGTTGCTTTGGGTTCAACTCTGGCAGCTTCAAGAGCCGGTGCAGAAAGTTTGATTTCCGGGCCGCAATCATTAATGTTCTGGGTTGGAGTAATTGTCCTTGGTTCTGTCGTTCCATTGCTTCTTAACTTACTGACAAGAAGTCATAGGATCCTTGCTTGCAGTGCCATTTTAGGTATTATCGGAGCTTTACTTTTGAGAGCATCCATCCTATTTGCCGGTTATTATGACCCGATGCTTTTCTAACTAATTCCTTCGTATTGCAACCGTTCTTCCAAGCAGGTTGAACGGTTGTTCGCTTAGTTTTGAAGCTATCTACAACCTCCAGTAAGTTTTACCGGAGGTTTTCATTTGTTTAAATAATCAAAAGAAAATAACGGTGTTTGTAACACAATCAAAGTAAATCCAATCAAACTAAATCAAAAGAGAATTAAGGACTAAATAGCTAAGAGAAAAACCGAGACAGAAAACTCACCACAGAGTCATTTGCATTATTGGCCTGTTAGCTCGACATTCGTTTCACTTTTTACAGCAGAAACGGTTCTTCAAACTAAAAGAAGTTCAGTCAAACTATCACTCCTAATATTCAATAGCGTATCCGTCTCTGTACGAAAGATACAGAGAACAAATTTTATTTTTCTCCCGCAGGTAATAAGAAATATGTCAATGGTGTAAGCGGAAGAATGTTAAATCCTCCGCTTAACAGAAATACCTAACTCTACTGAGGATTGGTAAGCTTTGAGGAAGAGGATTTGGCCGAAGACAATTCGCCTGTTTCAAATTTACAGGTGATTTCCGGTACCTGAAGAACTCTTAAATCTCTTTGAGGGAAAGGGATATTGATTCCTTTCGCATTAAAGGTTTTCAAAATTTCCCGGCTGATATTTGAGCGTAAAACTGCTGTACCCCTTTCAGGATCAGCAACCCAGAAATATGACACTAAATCAATACCGTCTGCTCCGAAATTAGAAAGAATGGTGTAGGGAGCGGGATTGATTAAGACTCTAGGCTGTTTCCGAACGATATCATTCATAAGTTCAATACATTCATCAACGTCGGAGGTATAGTCAACGCTGATGGTAACTGTTGTTCGTCCGGGTCCTTGCAGATAAGACGTGTTTTGAACATTACTTGTAATAAATGACTCATTCGGGATAATTGTTACGCTTCCGTCAAAAGCTCTGACAACGGTGTATCTCGTTTTGATATCTGCCACAATACCATTGACACCTGCAACAGAAACAAGGTCTCCTATTTTGATACTTCTATCGAGCAAAATAATGAATCCGCTAATATAGTTTGACGTAATTTTTTGCAGACCGAAACCTAAGCCAACACCAATAGCACCACCGAAAACTCCAAGAACAGTAATATCTATACCGACCGATGAAAGCCCGATTAGAATCGCTGCAAAGATCAAGAGGACTTTTATTATTCTTATTAGAACAACACGGACGTTTGTGTGCAAGCCATTAACTGAATTCAACCATTTTTCGGTTAACTGACCAAGCCATTTTGCAATGAACAGAGCCAATGCGATGGTAAAAACAGCCATGAGCATAGACCATAAGGAAATGTCTGAACTTCCTAATGGGATTTTCGTATCTGCGAGCCATTCTTTGCATTTAGGCAATACGCCGACAATTTGAAGTGCTACACCAAGCCAAATGGATATAGAAATGAAGTTCTCTAGATTGGTCGTCGTTCTTCCAGCTTTTAATGTTAAATGAACAATAAAGACAATTGTCCTAATGATGATGTAGGCTCCTAGGATTAGCCAGACAATTGATTCTATTGGAAGTGGTTGTTCAGGAAGAAGTTTAAATAACCGGCAGGAAACTGTTGAGACCAATATGAAAAACATACTGATCACCGGCCAGCTGATACTCAACAAAAGTTTAATGATGTTGTGTCTGATACTTAACCAGAAAAGCTCCTCACGGGTTTTATGGTGCTCAGGTGTATTTTGTTCTCCATCGACCAGGAGATTTTCTTTTTCAGCTTGTTCCTGAGCCAAACGTTGAGTGTATTTTTCAACGGCCTTCTTTTTGAGCCAGTAAGAGATCAACCAACCGAAGAAAATAGGTAAAACTACAGCGGCGAGTTGCCAATAAATAATCGGTTTAAAAAAACCGGCTTCAAACATCAACTTTAGTTGATCGAAAATATTCTTATCACCGGACAACAACTCTTCAGCAGTATGGGTTGCCTTTACTACTTTTTGTAGTTCAACATCGGCGGCGCTCGGCATAGTTAGACCTCCTCAAAAGAGCTTTCTATCGTGACGTGTCGTCTACGGGATCAAAATTCAAAATAATGGTTGACGGGATATCACCAACTGAAGGTTTCGGGAAAGGATTGCAGGAAAGAATCGCTTTCTCAACAGCTCTATCATAAGCGGTGAGCCGGCTTGATTGCATCATTTTGGGCTGTCCGGTTTGGCGGCCATTCTTTAGCAGGCTGACCTCGAAGCGTGCTACGTACTGACCGCGTCTTGCACCTGCCGGAGGATTGTAGGTGATATGAGGACGAATACAGCTTCTAATACGGTTTTCATATTGAGCCTTCTGGAAGCTTGTCATTCCGCTTCCTTGTCCCATGGCTGAACCTGACTGACCCGATAGACGATTCAAAAGAGCAGCCCGGCGTTTTTGTTGTGCTTCGGCCTCTGCATGTTGTCTACTTAATTCTTCCTGTTGTCTGCGTTTTTCTGCCAACTGAGCTTCACGTTTTGCCTTTTCCTCAGCAATGCGTTTTTCTCTTTCTTGGGCTTGTCGTTTCAGTTCTTCTTGCTGTCTTGCAATTTCTTGCTTGCGCTTTTCTTCAGCGAGTTTTCTCTCTTCAGCTTCTTTTTTCTCGCGTTCAATTCTTTCTTGCTCGAGTCGTTTTTGCTCTTCGAGTTTTTGTTGTTCCAGACGCTTTTGTTCTTCAAGACGTCTTTTTTCTTCCTGCTGACGTCTCAGTTCTGCTTGTTTCTGCTCTTCAACCTTACGCTGCTCTTCAGCTCTTCTTGCTTCTTCAAGTTGTTTTTCACGTTCAAGAATTCTCTGTTTTTCTTCTTCCTGTTTCTTTACTTCTCGGTCAAGACGTTCTTGAACGATGTCAGGATCCTCGAGAAGGTTAGCCTGATTATCGAGATCTGTTCTGGCAATAGGCGGTACAATCGGAGGGGGAGGAGCAGGCTCCGGTTCGGGTGCAGGAGCAGGTTCCGGTTTCTGTTCAGGCTCCGGTTCGGGTTCAGGCTCGGGTTCCGGTTCAGGCTCGGGTTCCGGTTCAGGAGGTGTTTCCTGTTCAGCCTGTTCTTCAGAAGGTTGCGCTTCTCCGCTCTCTTGCATAGCGTCAGGAGACCATAATTCAGCGTATACCGGTCCCAACGGTTGTGCTTTCCACTGAATGGCGACAAACAGTAAACAAAACAATAGACCGTGTGCAATTAAAGCTAACGTAAACGAAACTCCCCAAAAGCCTTCAGAGGTTCCGTTGGGTTGATTGGGAGAAGCTGTCTTCATTAACGGCCACCACTGGATTCAAGTTTCAACGATAAGCCTATGCGGTTAATGTTAGCCTTTTGGAGCTCTCGCATTACATCGATGACCTTTTCATAAGCAACTGTTTTATCCGCAGCAATAACAACCGGGACTTGAGTGCCGTCTTTCTGTAGAGACTCAATCGTTGCAACCAAAGCAGGAAAATCTACCGGTTGAGTATGTTGTTTGTCTTTAATAGAAAGTTTTCCGTCAGGAGCCACTACGACTTCGACAATTTTGTCCGGTGTTTTAGCCGCTTTGTGCACTTTTGGTAAATCAACCATGGACGGATTTACGTATGGGGCAGCAACCATGAGAATGACGACGAGAACCAACATTACATCAATGTATGGAACAACGTTCATTTCCGCAAGAAGTCTCCTTCTGCCATTTCCTCGTGACATAGTTCTCCTCCTAGGCCTGGCGGCTTAGAATGTTCTGGAATTCCTGCATAAAGCTTTCGTATTGAATGGCCAGACGGTCAAGAGAATATGCAAAACGGTTATAGCCGATGACTGCAGGGATGGCTGCGAATAAGCCGATAGCTGTTGCAACCAAAGCTTCGGCAATACCAGGGGCAACGACTGCAAGAGATGCACTTTCAAGATTTCCTAATCCTGTAAAGGCGTCCATAATTCCCCAGACAGTCCCAAACAAACCGATGTATGGTGAGACAGAACCAACAGTTGCTAAAAGGCTAAGCCCGGATTCAAGGCCATCCATTTCTCTTTGGAAACGTGCTTTCATGGCTCTTGCAATACTATCAATCATTCCGAAGCTACCTGCTTTATAGTCGTTTTTTGTTCTGGAGCGCAAAAACTCGGTCATGCCGGAATAGAAAATCCCTTCCATCGGGCCAATAGAACCTCTGTTTTCTGAAGCTGTTTCATAAAGCTGGTTCAAATCTGCTCCACCCCAGAAACGTCTGTCAAAGTTTTTGGCTTCTGTGCGAGCTCTGCTTATCTGGAACCATTTTTGAAAAATAACAGTCCAGCTGGCTAAAGAGAAAATGACAAGGATCGCGAGGACGATTTGGACAACAATGCTCGCTTGTGTAATGAGGGTAATGATTGATAAATCAGCTGTAGCTTCCATTGCAAACCTTTATATTCCAAATCCTAAAAATTCTTTAATTGTTCGATCAATTGCTCAGGCATCATTTTTGGTCTATAAGTGTCTGAGTCTAGACAACCGCATTTTACAGTTGCCGATATCAATAATTCGTTTTTACGCCATATTTCTTGCTCAAAAACCAAAGAGGCGCGTCCCGAATTACCTAATTTGCATCTGACCTCCAGTTGATCATCGAGCTTGGCAGGTTTCCTGTATTTGATATTGACTGCGGCAACCACAAAAATTGTCCCAAGTTCAGAGAGCATCTTATTTTGGTCCCAACCGAGTGCCCGTAACCATTCTGTTCTGGCCCTTTCCAGAAACTTCAGGTAGTTGGCGTAATAAACCACTTTCGCGCAGTCCGTATCTTCGTAATAGACGCGAATGGGCCATTTAAAGGCAGTGGACTCCATGAGCTCTCCTTATGCAATTTTTCAAATCAAAGTATAGTCAAAAATCTATCTTAACTAGAGGCCCGGCGGTGACAGAGAGACTGCACTTACGAACTTGAACAATTAAAATTCGTCAGATGAAACAACATGATCGTTATCGTTTCAAAGTTTTTCTATTGCCTTATAAATCAATGAGTTCCTGATAAGATCTCATGCCTCAAAATAGGCAGATAATAAGCAAAATGAATTTTCCGGGGAAGACAAAACAACTTATCAGAAAGACAAAGAACTTGGGTTTGATTTCTATCATCTCAGCTCTTTTGTTAACTTCTTGCGGACCTATTCCGAACTCAGTTCATTCAATCAAGGAAATTGGTTCAAATACATTATTTACTCCTTTTTCCGGTCGGAGTCCGAAGCATCTCGATCCGACAAGCTCCTATTCTTCCGACGAGACTCCTTTTACGTACAGCATTTATGAACCTCTTTTTCAGTATCACTATCTAAAGAGACCTTACGAATTAATTCCTAGATCGGCTCAAATGGTACCGGCTCCGGTGTATTTGGACAAAAGCGGAAACCGCCTTCCGTCAGATGCGCCGAATAAGGAGGTTGCAGTAAGCGTCTATGAGATTCCTATTAAACAAGGCATAATGTTTGCACCTCATCCGGCTTTTGCAAAAAATGAAAAAGGAGAGTTAGTTAATTTAAATCTCCCTACTAAAGTCACTGAAGAGTTAAGAAATCCCAATGACCTGCCTGATAAAGGTACTAGGGAACTAATCGCCGAAGATTTTGTCTACTCCATTAAGCGGTTGGCCAATCCAAGGATTATTTCTCCTGTATTTGGGACCATGGTTTCGCATATCCCGGGCTTAGAACAACTTTCTTCAGAGGTTAGAAGCTACGATAAAAAGCTCAGAGAAGGAATCCCTGCAACAGAACGCGATTTGCCGTTTTTGGACTTTAGAAAATTTAAGTTAGAAGGAGTTTCTGCCCCGGAGAAATATCTCCTCAGGATTGAAGTTCGTGGAAAATATCCTCAGTTTCCAAACTGGCTCGCAATGACATTTTTTGCGCCAATCCCTTGGGAAGCAGAGGCTTTCTATGCCCAGAAGGGAATGGCAAAAAACAACCTGTCCTTGAATTACTGGCCGGTGGGAACAGGTCCGTACATGTTGGTGGAATCCATAGAAAACAGAAAACATGTCATGCAAAGAAATCCGTTGTTTAGAAAGACGGAACTCTATCCATGTGAGGGAGAACCGGGGGATAAAGAAAAAGGGTACCTGAAAGATTGCGGCAAACCGTTGCCTTTTATTGACAGGATTGTTATTTCCGCTGAAAAAGAGAGTGTTCCGCTCAGAACCAAATTCCTTCAAGGTTACTACGACTCTCCTCAAATTGAACGCCTCGATAACGGTCAGGGCTTTCTGATCGGAATGGCTGACAGTAAAGAAAAAGAAGAAGAGTACAAGTCAAAGAAATTACAGTTTCCTAAAACAGTGGAAGCTCACAATACATATTTTGGATTTAACTGGTTAGATCCGGTCATCGGAGAAGGAAATACACCTGAACAGAAAGAAAAAAATAGGAAGCTCAGACAAGCTATTGCGATTGCAATGGATTGGGAAGAGTACATTCAGATTTTTGAAAAAGGCTTAGCATCTCCTGCACATGGCCCTTTGCCTCCGGGATTGTTTGGACATGACACAGATAAAGCCGCCGGCTTTAATCCTTATGTTTACAACAAAACAGAAGATGGAAGAATCGTCCGCAAATCTTTGGAAGAAGCTGAGAAACTCATGGCCGAAGCGGGATATCCCGGTGGGCGTGATGAGAAAACCGGAAAACCTCTGGTGCTGAATCTGGATTTCCAGGCAGCCGCTTCTCCGGCAACGAAATCAGTTCTGGACTGGTATCAAAAACAATTTGCTAAATTAGGAATTCAGCTTGATATTCGTGCGACAGACTACAACCGCTTTCAGGATAAAGTCATCAATGGTAATCATCAGCTGTTTCTTTGGGGCTGGTTAGCAGACTATCCTGATGCAGAAAATTTTCTATTTCTGCTATACGGACCAAATGCAAAATCGAAGACTGGAGGCTCAGGAGAGAACGCCTCCAATTATCAGAACAAGGAATATGACGCGATTTTCGAGAAAATGCGTTACATGACAGACGGCCCTGAAAAAGCTGAGGCTATTAACCGTTTGATTGAAATTGTTCAAGAAGATGCACCTTGGTCTTTTGGTTACTTTCCAACTAGTGCAGCCGCTTTCCATCAATGGGTCTCCAACGGAAAGCCGACCCAGATAGTGCGTAATCACATTCAATACCTCAGAATAGTTCCGGCTCTTCGTGTAGAAAAAATTAAAGAGTGGAATAAACCGGTTTATTGGCCGTTGATTGTGATAGTTGGTCTTCTTGCGTTGTTGGTTATTCCTGCCTACAGATTGCACAAGAAGCGGGAAAGAATGACTGCGAGAAAGGATTAAACCATGCTGAGATATTTGTTAAGAAGAATTGGCTACGGCTTTCTCATCCTGATTGGCGTAAATTTACTAACCTTTATGCTGTTTTTTGCAGTCAATACCCCGGATGATATGGCCAGACTGAATATCGGCGGAAAACGCGTGACCGCTGAAGCGATTGAAAGTTGGAAAGAATCTCACGGTTATGACAAACCTTTAATCTGGAATGAGAAGGCCGAAGGTCTCAAAAAAGCGACGGATACTATTTTTTGGAATCATAGTGCACGGTTGATGGTCGGAGATTTGGGAGCCTCTGACGCAGGCCGTGATATTGCCTATGAAATCAAAAACAGAATGGGGCCCTCTATTGCATTGGCTTTACCGACCTTTATTCTTGGCGTATTTGTCATTGTCGTATTTTCTCTGGGGCTGGTGTTTTTCCGTAAAACTAAGTTGGAGTACGGAGGAGTTATCTTTGCCGTTGTGATGATGTCGGTCTCCTCTCTGTTTTATATTATTTTCGGCCAATGGCTCTTTTCAAAAGTTTTTAAGCTAGTTCCTATTTCCGGATTTGAGACCGGAACAGCTATGATTTCTTTCTTAATTCTTCCGATAGCAATAGGTGTATTTTCGAGAATAGGCGGAGATGCATTGCTTTATCGTTCGATGTTCCTGGAAGAAATTAACAAAGATTATGTTAGGACCGCCCGCTCTAAAGGTTTGTCTGAGGCAGCGGTTCTTTTCAAACATGTTTTGAGAAATGCTTCCTTACCTATTCTGACGTCCACAGTGGCAGTCCTACCGATGTTATTTCTGGGTTCTTTGATTATGGAAAGTTTTTTTGGCATTCCGGGACTGGGAAGTTTTACTATAGATGCGATTAATGCACAGGATTTTGCAATTGTCAGAACAATGGTCTTCGTAGGAACGGTTCTGTATGTAATTGGACTGGTATTAACGGATGTGGCTTATACCATCGCAGATCCAAGGATTAGATTGAGATGAGTTTTAAACCTGTTTTTTTAGCCACGGATTTTGTTCTTCTTGGACTGTTGCTGGCTCTGATTTTTTATATTGTCCATGTAATTAGGACCGATGAGTTGAGAATGCGCTGGAGTTATGTTTTCCGCTCACCGATCGCTCTGTGTGCCATGACAATTCTTAGCGTATTCCTGTCAATTTCGATTCTGGACTCTATTCATTTCAGACCAGCAATCGAAGAACATCAGGGAACGACTGTTTACGATATAAAAACACACTCACTACTCGATAAGATAGTCGGAAAAGCTTCAACCGCCGAAGAAAAAACGTACTCTGAGCCTTTTGCCACAAAGACATTCGAGAAGATATCCGCATTTAAGGACGGCAAACCGGTAAGAGATTACGAAAGGCTAAATGCGGGCGGAGCACATCTTAAAGACACAGATTCCGTTTTAAAGGATATTACGGGCAAAAGCATGGTAGCCTTGTCTGCCGGTTTTGGTCTTAGCCTGCTATTGTGGGTTGTGACAGCAGCTATAGCTGCCGTCCGCAAAAAGATTTCTTTGGCAGAGGAATTTAAACAGTTTTTTAAATCCCGTGATTCTGTTCCATATGAATATGTTCTGTTGGTTTTAACTGTCTTTATTACATTAGGCGCTTTAGTCGTCGTGCTCTGGCCTGTTTATCATGTACTGGGGACCGATCAGACCGGGAATGACATCCTTTATCAGGCGTTAAAGTCGTTGAGAACTGCTTTGGTAATTGGATCATTGGCAACTCTGACAACTTTACCGTTTGCCATTTTTCTTGGGATTAGCGCAGGCTATTTCAAAGGTTGGGTAGACGACCTTATTCAGTATATTTACACCACACTTTCCTCCATTCCTAGCGTGCTACTGATAGCTGCGGCAGTTCTCATGATCCAAGTGTTTATTGACGGACATGCTCATTTGTATGAAACAGGGCTTGAGAGGGCCGATTTAAGGCTATTTATGCTCTCTCTCATTATCGGTGTAACGGGATGGGCGACTTTAGCAAGACTGTTAAGAGCTGAAACTCTAAGAATTTCTCAATTGGACTATGTTCAAGCTGCCAGAGCTTTCGGAGTAAGCCATTGGACAATTATGAGAAGACATGTCCTACCAAATGTGATCCATATTGTTTTGATTGTCGCGGTGTTAGATTTTTCCGGAATTGTTCTTTATGAAGCTGTTCTTTCTTACGTTGGGGTGGGAGTGGATCCGACTACCCACAGCTTTGGTTCTATGATCAATGCAGGCAGACTTGAATTGTCACGTTCGCCTGTTGTTTGGTGGAATCTGTTGACGGCTTTTGCTTTTATGCTTTCTTTGGTTTTGTCGGCGAATTTGTTTGCTTCAGTAGTTCGGGATGCTTTTGATCCGAGATTGTCTTTCAAAAAAGGTTAGTTAGATGTTAGAAGTTAAAAATATCGTCACAGAGATTGATACGCAGGAAGGTTCTATTAAAGCGGTCGACGATTTGAGCTTTGAGATCAAACGTGGAGAAATTTATGCTCTGGTTGGAGAGTCAGGGTGTGGGAAATCCATGACAGCACTCTCTCTTCTGAGGTTGTTACCTGAAGCCGGCCGAGTATCGTCCGGCGTCGCCACAGTTGACGGAACAGAAATTATGGGCCTGCCGGAATCAATGATGAGACGTATCCGGGCCAGCAAAATAAGCCTAATTTTCCAGGAACCGGGAACTTCACTGAATCCGGTGATGACCGTCGGAGATCAGATATTAGAAACAATTCTTCTGCATACTCCTTTGAGAGGAAGTGACGCTCGAAACAAAGTACTTGAATGGCTTGAGAAAGTCGGCATTCCTGAGCCTGAGAAAAGAGTAAAAATGTTCCCGCATGAGCTCAGTGGCGGTCAAAAGCAAAGAGTAATGATTGCTCTTGCATTGGCAGCACAACCGGGATTTTTGATCGCCGATGAACCGACAACTGCGTTGGACGTAACCATTCAAGCTCAGATTTTGGCTTTATTAAAAGAAATAAGAGATACTGAAAATATTGGAATTCTGATTATTTCTCATGACTTGGCTGTTGTTGCTCAGGTCGCAGATAAAGTCGGGTTGATGTATGCAGGACAAATGGTAGAAGAAGCACCAGCTGCTGAGTTTTTTAAAGCACCGTTTCATCCTTATGCCCGCACACTTTTAAAAGCGTTGCCGGATGGAAAGCAAAGGACAGACAGGCTGGAAGCTATTCCGGGCGTCGTTCCTCCCTTGAATACAAAGTTTGCTGGCTGCCGCTTTGCCGATCGCTGTAATCAATGTCATCATGAGTGTTATTCAACCAAAGTTGAATTGGAAGTTGTAAACGGCCATAAGGTCAGATGCCTGTTCCCGATTGTAGAAGATGTCGAGCTTCCGGGGCCTGTTCAAGCAGCTCAGTCGAACCCTTTGACAGAAAATCCGCTTGTGACTCTTAAAAACTACAACGTCTGGTTTCCCGTCCGAGGCTCTTTTCTCAAACCCACAGAGTATGTCAAGGCGGTAGAAAATGTCAGTTTTTCCATCAGAAAAGGTTTAACAACAGCGCTTGTAGGGGAAAGCGGAAGTGGTAAAACCACAGTAGCCAGAGGACTTCTCCAACTTTTAAGAGGGCAGGCGAAAATTTTTGGTTCCGCCGTAATGGAAGATCTTGAACTGGCTTCTCTCAAAGGAAAAGAGCTTCTCCGGTTACGACAGAAAATGCAGGTTGTCTTTCAGGATCCTTTCTCAAGTCTAAATCCAAGGATGAGAGTAAAAGAAGTCCTCCTGGAGGGTTTGGAAAGTCTTCATCCGGAAAATTCCAGAAGCGAAAACCTGGATCGTATTGAATTAATGTTAAAGAAGTGCGGTCTTCGTACAGATGCAATGTTACGATACCCACATGAGTTTTCAGGCGGACAACGACAACGTCTTGCCATTGCTCGCGCTTTAGTTGTTGAACCGGAATTACTGATATGTGATGAACCGACGTCAGCTTTGGATGTTTCCGTTCAGGCTCAAATTTTAAATCTACTCAACGAGATTCAGAGAGAGCGGGGAATTTCCTATCTGTTTATTACTCATAACTTTGGTGTCGTCCAATATCTTTCTGATGAAATTGTGGTTATGAAGTCAGGGAAGGTTGTAGAGAAAGGAAAGGCTGCGGACGTATTAAACAATCCGCAGCAAAAGTACACCCAAGATTTACTTGCAGCCGTTCCACACTTCAATTTTTAGTGTTAGCAGGTGGTTTGGTTGACAGAAAATCCTGCAACCGCAAGGTCAACCCTCCCGAGCGTTTTGTTTTGGTTTTGACAGCGAGAGCTACGATTTCCTGTGTTCCAAAAATAGTGCAAGTTTTCTTGGCGCGTGTGACCGCCGTATAAAACAGTTCTCTTGTTGCTAAACCGACGCTTTGGCTGTCTTCATTGGGAGACATAAAAGGTAAGAAAACTCCTACATTGTCATACCCGGACCCCTGAGACTGGTGAATCGTGATAGCAAAAGCTGTGTCGTACTCCGGAAGTAATACCGCTTTGATAATCTTTTGCGTATCACCGATATACGCATTCCACTGACCATCTTCCTCGAACACAAAGGCAACGTCCCCATTAGAGACCCCTAACATAAGGTCATTTCTTCGAATAATGATGACTTTTCCGTTATAAAAAGAATTATCGGAGGCATCTTTCTTTTTAAGGGTATTACTCAGAACTTGTTTTTCGCAAAAGTTATTAATAGCGCTAACGCTCATAGTCCCATTTCTGACAGCGGCAATAGGTTTAAATGTATTTAGAGCTTTCCAAACCTGCTGTAAGTCTTCCGGGCTTTTTTTCTTGTCAGAGAAGAGAAATTTATTAATAGCTTTGCAAAATTCTTCCATTTGTACTTTGAGCCAAACCTCAGCACCTGCAGTTAACTCCGTTGTTCTATTAACTCTTGAATCTGATTCATAAATGACATCTTTAAACTGCAAACTGTAGGAAGAAGCTTTTCCATCTCCTAGAAGATTTTGAACAAGCTGTAATTGTTCCTTTTCAGGTAGATCTCTGCGGTTAATAGCAGTTGCCAGTTGACCGATATCTGAATCTTTATTGAAACGGTGGCTTTCCGTTAGTACGGTTAAATATTTCTTTAAAGCACCATCCGGTGAAGAAACATCAGCGTAAATAGCTCCCGGTCCAACCGCGGCCAATTGATACATATCACCGAGGATGATCACTTTTGTCCGGTCCATATCCACTGCATTGAAAAGATGGTATGCAATGGTGCTATCCATCATTGATGCTTCATCGATAATGAGAATGTCGCATTCAAGAGGATTATTCCGGCCCGGGCGCTTTCCGCTCGATGTATTCGTAGCCAACCACATATGGATTGTATTAGCAAGCAGTCTTTTCTCTTTGGCCGACTTAGTTACCAAGGGAAAATCATTAGGTCTTTCAATGATACTTTCCAACAAACGGCTTTTTGCTTTTCCTGTCGGAGCTGTTAAGTAAATAACAGCTTCGGGGTTATCAGAAAGAAGAGCCTCCAACACTCTTACGACTGATGAGGTTTTACCTGTTCCCGGACCTCCTGAGATAATGCTTAGATTAAAGTGCAGAGCCTTTTCAATGGCTAGCAATTGCATTTTGTTTGGTTTATCGAAAATGTCATGAGATTTGTATTCATCAAGTTTTTTCAAAGAGGCTGCTGACGGTTTTGTTTCATGGATTGAAAGGTAGGCCAGATTCTTACCTAAAATCGCTTCTTCGAAAAAAGAGTTATGAGAATAAATCCGATAAATCTGTTCCGGACCTTCAATTTGACTTTTATCGACTAGAAAGGGACTAACCTGAATTCCGAACAGTCTTTTCTCACTCTTCGCATAGTTGGCGATATCTGAGATAAGTTGACATGACTCGAGCATGCTGATGTATTCTTGATTTTCCTTGTTATAGGGCCAAGTGATACAAACACCTCCTTTCTCTTCTTCGGTTTTCCATCCGGAAAGGAGACGGTCCAAAGCTTTTTCAAGCTCCTCAACCGGTGCATTCTCATCATTTCTAAGAATTGTTCTAATCAAAGAATTTTTTATACCGATGTAGGCAGGATCTTCTAAAAAGGTAACTTCTGTCATCTTCCTTCTCCTTTGGCTTGAGCGATGAATTTCTCAACAATTGCCTCGTCGTACCCGGACTTCAATAAAGTGTCAACGCATTCCAAAACAGCCTTTTTAGGCTTGTCAAAATAAATTCCCTGATGAGGATTCGAGGCCCTAACACCTCGCAGGAAGAAGTAAGAAACTCCGCCAAATAGGTCGTAAACATCTTTTTTTCTGAATCGGCTCTCAAGGTATCTTTTCAGAGCGATGCTATAAATTAAATACTGTAACTTATAGTGTTTCTTATTCATCGCCTCCTCAAGCGTTTCAGAAGTGTAATCGGAGGGATTATCTGTCAAGAAATTGCTCTTCCAGTCAATTAACCAGAATTTGCCATTTTCTTTAAATAAAAGGTCAATGGAACCAACTAAATATCCGCGTAGGACTTCGTTGTCCAAGTTAAGTCCGATATATTGAGGATCAAGACGTTGAAGGACTTTACCAAGTTGAGAGGCTGTTATCGATTTTTTTCCTTCTTCTTTGATTTGATTGGACAACATAAATCCCATCTCAGACATTCTGTTTTCGGGGTGCAAAGAACTTAATGAAAAATCAGGTAATCCGCGGATCCCTTTAACCAGCAAAGTCTCAGTCAACATATTCGTGATAGCTTTGGTGTGTTCTTCAAGATGGTCTCGGTTTTGTTCGTTGTCCGGCTCAATTGCGTTAAGAATTAGTTTATTTCTGACAAAGGTTTCCAGTTTATCTCTGTTTCCTGAAACTGGATCTGCAAGAGAGAAGTCCAGTTCTTCAAGCATGTGATGAAGAAAATCTCCATAAGAGGCTGCAGACAATTGCAACGGCTTAAATCGAAGGAAATCTTCAGAGATCTCTGTTGCAATACTTTCTTGCGTTTCGTTTTCGACCGGGCTTTCATCAAAAGCGGGAGATTCTTCCGGAATAATTTCGATACCGCGCGCTAAAGCAGAAAAACTGGTCCGAATCCATTCAGGGTAAGGATGTTTGAAAGCTTTTCCAACCTCAAGTTTGACCTCAATTTCTGAAGGAATGTTTTTTCTATCCTTTTTCATGGACGCTTCTATATCGGATTGGGTAACTGTAATAATCTGAGCCGATACGTAATCTTCAGGAATAAACACGGAGGCCTTGAGCCCTGAAGCTCCTTTCTTCAAGGCTTCAACGATTGCTGGCTTTTCTTTTTCAAATGCTAGAGGCAAACCCTCTTGCAAGGCTTTCTGAACAATTAAATTATCCGGCACTGCATCTCCGCTAAGTGCTTGAAAAGGTGCGGATTTAAGATATGAGGCATGGATAACCGGGAAAAGTTTTCCTGTTGCCGGATCCTTTTTTTCTTTTGCATTACATTTTGCCAGTAGAGGAAGTACCAGCAAAGATGAAGCACGAGTCATAGCAACATATAGCTGGCGGACTCTTTCTTCCTGCATATTGTTGAAAGTTAACTTATTGTCAAACTTTAATTGAGCTGCAGAAGTTTTCTTGGACAAAAGTACTTTCTGTTTTAAACCGTCAACGATAACCTCTGCTATCCTGGTTTCGTTTTTGTTCGAAGCAGCTGCTTGAAGAATCATAACGACAGGGTATTCAAGTCCTTTACTTTTGTGGATGGTTTCAATCCTAATCAAATCCGAGTCAGATTCCAGTCGGACGCTATTTTCCTCTGAAGAGGTATCTTGTTGCTTATCTAACCATCTTATAAGGCCGGAGACTGTTTTAATCTTTCTGTTTTCTTCATGGAGAAGTTCCATGAGGTGTCTGTAATTTGTCAAAGAAGTCTGACCTTTTCGTTCTTTCAAAAGTCTTTCTTCAACAGAGAGTTGTTTAAATAACCATGTAAATGATGACAGGACTCCTGAGGTCATGGCCTTTTTGTTTGCCTGTTCTATCAGTTCTCTTGCTATCAGACTGTGTTTTTCGCTCTCTTCAATTTGCTGAAGGGTATGGCCGAATATTTTTGTTGTTCTTGCCTTTGCCATGAGAGACTGAGACTTTGGGTTTTCCATGGCCTTAAGGACATTTCTAATTTCCTTGGCTTCTTCAGTTGAAAAGATGCTTTCATTGGATTGAATAATGTATCGGATATTCCTGCTTTTGAGTTCTCTCATTAAACTATCGGCATCTGAGCGTTTTCGAACGAGAATGGCAATATCACTCGGTTTTAGCCGTCGGAGAGGATTTCCAAGATAGATCTCATTAGTTAATAAATAAGCAATTTTTTCAGCTACCAGATAAGCCTCTGTTTCTCGCAGCGCACCCGCTGATTCTTCTTTCTGAAGCTCAGTGACCGAAGTAATGATTTCGAAAGAAGGAAGAGGAACAAAAGAGTCTTCTGCTTTTTGGAAAAGTGGTAATTTTGAATCGTTGAATTTTACGGGAGTAAAAATTAATCCCGGATTCAGAAAAGAAGATTTTTCTTTGTTAGATGCAAGAGAAAAATAACAATTAATAGCTGAAACAATTCCGGGTGTCGACCTGAAATTCTTCTCGAGGTAAAGTTGGTTGGAAATCGAATTTCTTGCATTCAAATAAGTTTGCAAATCCGCATTTCGAAAAGCGTAAATCGATTGTTTTGGATCGCCCACAAAAATCACTGTCTTTTGGGATCCGGCATCTTTCAGAAAAATATCTCGGAAGATGGCGTACTGTAAAGGGTCAGTATCCTGGAATTCATCGATGAGAACGGCATCATACTTATCTCTCACAGAAGTGATGAAATCAGGTTGTCCCAACATACTATCAACTTCAACAAGTAAATCGTCATAACATAACGTCTTGTTTTTCAACTTTAATTTTCTGTATTCTTCCGGAGCTGTCTCAAGGAATTGATTCATATAAGGTTGTAAACTGCCTTCTTCAAATTGGAGAGCCTGAAGAATTGGTATCCTTCTTGAGACGGATCCGGCTTGCTGCAACATTCCGGAAAAATTATCGTAAGAAAGAAAGTCTTTTGCCAAGGCATGATTAGAGATATCTTTAAAAATTCTTCTGACGACTGAATCAATAGCTTGAACCTTAAGCCCTTCTGTGTCTCCGATGAATAATCCAAACCGTCCTTTAGAGGAGAATGTACACTCAGTAATCAGTCGGTTGCAAAAACCATGAATAGTGAAAATAGAAGCGTCATCGATATTCAGGATTGCGTTTCGAACAATGGTTTCTATTTCGGTTAATCTTTCTTTTAGTTCAGACTCTACGATAAAAGATTCTTTATCTATCCATTTAAGGATTTGGTTTTTTAGGGTCGGATCTTGTATTAATTCAACTTGCTCAAAGACTGTATCTGAATCTTTGAAAATGTCGTAAATATATTGGAGATCCGCTCTTAGACGGTTACGGACTTCGCCAACAGCATTCTTCGTGAAGGTGACGACCAGAATTTTTTGTATGGGAATTTTTTTCTCGATCAGCAAACGCAAAATCAGATGCATCAGAGAATAAGTTTTTCCCGTGCCGGCACTAGCTTCAATTAATAACGGTTCATCTATAGGTGTCTTGACAACATCAAAAATTTTCTGAATCATTGTTATTTCCTTTATGCCATCTCTTTTCCGGCGAGTTCTATTTCTGTTTTGGTTACTTTTACAAGTGCAGAGATTAAGCGGCTTAATTCTTCGGGTGCATTTTCATCATTTAGATCATTTTCTTCTATGATTTTTTTGATTTTTTTTGATAGAGAATAAGCCTCGCTGAAGTCATAACCTCTCCAGAGCATTCCCCCTTTTTCATCGGTCGTATAACCAATGGAATATTGATGGTTAAGCTCAAATAGTGTTGTGTATTGTCTAAGTCTTTTTACAGATGATTCTTGCTTTTCTTTAAATTCATCAGCCGTTGGTAATGATAGGAAATCCTCATTAGGATGACCTAGTGTTTTTGTAATGGTCTCCATATCAACGACAACAGAGTATTTTCCTGCAGCATTGAAAACCATGGAAAGTAATTTACGCCGTAAGCTATCAGTTTTTGAGAACTCATAATCGAAGATTACATAAGCACCGGAGGGACTTCTATAGATTTCATCTGATCTTGCCTCAATTCTCTTAATAGATCCGACCGGTGAAGTTAGTTCAGCTGAAAAATCGACAGAAACCTTTGTTAATTTGAATTTTTTGATGAATTTCCCACGTAGATTGAAAGAATTTTCAACTTGAGAGATGTCACTATGGAGTGCTTCTAATCGAATCTCTTTGATTCCGTTTAGAGGATTTAAATCAGCTCGTTTTTCTAATTCAGATAAAGAATATCCTCTTTCAAACTGTTCAAAAAGTTGTCTTTTTCTCATCGAGTATGAAAGTGAGTCGGACGCCGGTAGCCATAGATAATCGTTTTCTTCAATAGAAAATTCGTCCTGTAATTTATGTTTTTTCAGAGAGTACCGATTGGGATCGACCAAAAAGTTGATTAGCTCATTAGCCGGTAATTTCCCAAAATCAGAAAGATATGAATCGAGTGTACTGTCTACTATTGGATATCCTGCAATAGTTTTTTCTTCTTCTGAGTAATTGCTTTCTCTTGCATATTCCACAGATTTCAATGTTCCACTATTCGGACTGACCCAATTTCTGGCCCCCGATTTTTGGAAATTCTTTTCAGAAAATGAATTAAGCGGAAGCTTAACTTGTATGTTATCCCATAACTCGGTAGCTAACTCTTTTCCATTTTCCTGCATCAGGGCATGGTGTGTGAAATAGTTCTTGAAACTTTGAATGACGGAGGATGAGGGAGCTTCATTTTTTGGGTCTGTTCCAATGGTATAGGATAGTATTAGGTATTTTCTGGCAGCAAGCATACAATCCAGAAACCTGGCTCTATTGTCTTCCCTACTGTCTCTGTCAGCTCTACGTTTTAGTTCAGCAACTCCCATCAAATCAAATTCCAAATGGCTGGTGCTACCCGGGAATCTGCTGGCTTCATCAAAACCGGCCAAAGCAATGGCTTTATATGGTAAACCGCGGAGATCTGAGACCGAACCAAAAGTAATAGATCCATTTGGCAAAGAAGGATTTTTGGTGGCTTTCAAATGAGTTTCTATAACATTCCATAGCACGGAAAATGGAACAGTCTCACCTTCATCTAAACCTTCCTGCATAGCGCCCGAAAGACGTTGGAGAGCATTTCGGAAGGTAGCTACTTCTTGTGAAGCACTGTTGGTATCAAAAAAGTCATTTAGCCATTCATTGATAAGTGCATGCCATTGGGCAGGGGTTCTTTGTGCACCGTCTTTAAACAAATTTTTGCGGGTTTTTTCAAGAATTTCATATAAAGAAATCAGTGTTTTAAACAGTCTTCCACGATCATCGGTGACAATATCAAACCCGCTGACTTCATCGCCAAAAACAGGAAGAGTTTCCTGAAAAATGTTTTTTTCCTCCGGACTTATGAAGTACCCAAGAGTTAATCTCTCGATGGTCTGGGATAAAGTGCTGTCTGAGATTTCCTCGTTGAGTTCTTTTAAATGCTCTTCGGAAAGACCATATCTGAAACCGGCTGAGGCAATCCAGTTAGAAATAGTGGAAATATCCGTTAAAGACAGATTCCATTTTTCCAGATTGACCGGTAGTTCAAGCCAGTTTTCTAAGGCTTTAGCATCAAATCTGGAATTCAATAAATGTCCCAATCCCAAAATTGCAGAGATGGTCAAATAAGTATCCGCAACGGAATTACCAATAATTTTGTAAGGAAGCCTCATTTCGTCGGGAAGCCCTCCCATGACAGCTTCGATCGCCGGTGTCGCTTTTTCAATGTCAGGAACAATGACGGCAACCTCCGACAGTTTGAGATCTTGGTCTTCGGTCAAGCGATAATGCAGCCAGTCAATAATCCCTTCGATTTCCCTCGGAAATGAGGGCGCTTTGAAAACTTTCAATGATTCATCAGATTCATCTGCCCGTGCAGGTAATTTCTCAGAGTCTAGAAACAAAATGGAATTTTGAAATTTATGCAGATAACTGTCTTGTGGGGACTGGAAGTACCAGGCCTGAATATCCTCTTTGGTAAACAACTGTTGTTCAGGCGATAAAACATCTAAATTTTTCCGAAGCTCTTTCAAGTCGTTTTTGTTTCTTTGGATCTGCGTCTTTTTGGGAGCTCTAAGTTTCTTATTTTCTATGTCATCAGTTTCAATAATCTCGTTGTCATCAACGTTTAAAAAACGGTACAAACGATCAATCATTGCTCTGGTGGAAGGACTTTGTTGGATTAAATAATTTTGGGCAGAAGGATCAGGGGTCAAAGACCAGTCAAAAAGTTCAACCGGTAATGCGTCAAACCAGAATTCTGCGGATGGATTCATGATGTAAAGCCATAAATCAGGCGCATTTTTGTCTTCTGCAAAAGCTTTTAGGAATGGTAAAAGTATCGGAGGCAACGAGAAAGGCATAAATAAATGCAAGGATTTGTCTTTGTCTTTCGGAGAAAAATGAAAGTTCCTGATAGTCTCCGGAATTAGTTTTAGATTTCTTAGGTCCTTTGTTTTGCTTCGTTCGGCAATTGTTTTCCACAGCTCTTTTTGCCAGTGATAGTCCGGCTGCTGCTCCATAATTTTTTCTGCAGTTTTTAATAGTGGGAAGGTTGCAGGAGAAATCCAGTTCAAAAGCCAGTCCATACGGTAAGAACCGTAAGTCGCATATAGTGTGCTAAGAGCAAAACAAAACTCGATTAATTCTGAATCAGCAGTGCCGAGTTCTTCATCCGGTTTTTGCAAAAAGTTATTCAGACGATCAAAGGAGGTACTTGGAATTTTTTCTTTCAGATTTTTTAAGAATTCAGGATTTTTTAGAATGTCCCAAATCTGCCAGTCCAAAGAAGTCCCGATGGAGCTTGGCCGGAAAGTGGCTCCTAAATAAGGTTTAAGCCAATCAAAGATAGAACAGAATTTGACTCCGGGAACAATAGAAAACCTATCGGCAAGACTTCTGGCTAGCCTGTCTTCGATAGCTGATGAAGCAGGAATGATCTCTATTTCCTGAAAAATCTTATCGGGATTCTGGGAAAGAATTTGCAGTTCCTGATGAATATTTTCAATTAGAGCGGCTTCTAATCCTTCGTACACATTGCAATAGATGGTATGGATCATTTTTAACTTCTGTACACGATACTTTGATAAAAAAAGAAAAGTAGAAATTTCTGGTGTAACAGTGAACTTCTACTTTTTTATACGCTTAATAATGACAGTTTATGTCTTAGGATTTGACTTTTTTGGGTGGAACCAGAATAGTCGAAACAAATGGGTTTTCAGAAATAGAATCCAACTTGTATCGTGCTCCTCGGATTAGCACATAATAAAGACCATCTTTTTCATAAAAGAAATCCGGATTGACTTCAAATTCGAAAGATTCTGCATAGGTTGTAAAGTCTGCTTTGCTACCTTCTGTAGTAAGTCCGGGACGAGGGTATAACCCTACGAGATATATATCGTCGAAATAATCATTAGGGATGTCCATCCGGTCGTAGGAAGTAACAGACTCAATACTTTCAATTGTCATCAATTGCTGACCGGCCAAAGAGTTTTCGTCAATCTCTTCAAGTTTGGATGCCATCGCCTGGAATGTCTGGCGCTTAGCGACCACAATAATAGCAATCGAAGTCTCATCGGTTGTTTCATCATCAGTGCCGATGTAAGAAAATCTTGGGAAAACCGACACTCGTTTTGTACCGACACAGAATAGTCCGCAGAGTTGTAAAAGTTTTTCCGGGAAAGCCTGTTGAGAGGCAAACGCCGGGTGCATAGTAATAGAGGCCTGAGCAAAATTTTCAGGACAAAAATCGGCTTCAATATCTGCAACGTCATGCCACAATTGTCTGGCCTGTTCTACAAGAGTGGAACGGTTGACTAAATATGTATATGGCTTGTCAGCATTTTTCAGTTTTTCAAACTGAACTTCTTCAGTATATGGATTGATGGTCATAGGTTCGCAAATAAATCTTCGTAGGATTGTACTTTTTTGGTAAGTCCAAAGTGCTGATAGGCTTTCAAAGTTGCTACCCTTCCGCGGGGTGTTCGTTGAACGAAACCTTCTTTAATCAGATAAGGTTCAATCATATCCTGGAGGGTTTCGGAATCCTCACCGACAGAAGAAGCAAGATTTTCAATACCGACCGGGCCTCCTTGAAATTTTTCAATAATGGAAAGCAAGAAATTACAGTCCAGGCTATCTAGTCCGATAGGGTCAACTTCCAGCATCGTCAAAGCTGCTTTAGCAATTTCTTCTGATAGTTGGCCCCCGTGACGGACTTCAGAATAATCTCTAATTCTTCTTAAAAGACGATTTGCGATTCGTGGAGTTCCTCTCGAACGTCTCGCAATTTCACGGGCTGCTTCAGGATTTTGTGGCATGTTTAAAAGCTTCATGGATCTCAAAACAATTGTTGTGAGGTCTTCGGCAGAGTAATACTGTAACTGTGAGCGGATGCCAAATCTATCTTGAAGCGGTTTAGTCAAAGACCCTGCTCGAGTCGTTGCACCGACCAAAGTAAAGTGGGGAAGGTCAATTTTGATTGAACGGGCGGCTGGCCCCTCACCAATCATAATGTCAAGCTTGAAATCTTCGAGGGCAGGATAGAGAATTTCTTCAACCACCGGTGAAAGACGATGAATTTCATCGATGAAGAGCACATCATGCGGTTCAAGACTAGTGAGCATCGCAGCCAAATCGCCAGCCTTCTCCAACACAGGGCCGGATGTTTGCCTTAAGTTAACTCCCAACTCATTGGCAATGATATTTGAAAGCGTTGTTTTACCAAGACCCGGTGGGCCGAATAACAAAACGTGATCAAGCGCTTCCCCGCGGTTTTTAGCAGCGGTAATAAAAATTTCCAGCTGTTCACGGATGGCATTTTGTCCTACATAGTCTTTAAGACGAGTAGGTCTTAACGCTTTATCAACAACGTCCTCTTTAGTGTCTTTCTCAGAGGAAATGAGCCTGTCGTGCGGTTGTGTCATTTAATAATCTGTTGTTTTATTTGGCTAATTGTACGAGCGCTAATCTAATACCTTCCGAGGTGTCCACGCTATCAGGAATATTCTTGATAGCACCTCTGGCCTCTCTTTCGTTGAATCCCAAAGCCACAAGAGCAGCAATAATATCTGCCTGTCCTGCCGAAAGAGAGGTGATAGGGCCTGTCGGAATAATTTTATCCTTTAGTTCAAGGACTAGTCGCTCAGCTGTCTTTTTACCAATGCCGGGTACTTTGGTTAGTAATCCTGTTTCTCCGTTGGCAATCGCATTACTTAAATCTTCAGTAGACATTGAAGAGAGCATCGCTAATGCTGTTCTGGGGCCAATGCCACTAACTTTTAACAACTGAAGAAATAGTATCTTTTCAGCCTTTGTCAGAAATCCGTACAGAAGCTGAGCATCTTCTCTAACAATCATGACGATATAGAGAAAAACATTGCTTCCTGCATCCGGCAGGTTATAAAAAGTAGACATTGGAACATCGACTTGATAACCGACCCCGTAGCTTTCAATAATGACTTCAGGAGGATTTTTCTCCAATATTTTGCCGTTTAGTGTTGCAATCATAATTTTTGACTTTTAACCAGTTTTGTCCACTCGCTCCTGACACGAGAAGAGCTCGATCCTTTACGCGCAGTTGCTGTGCCGCTGGAGCCTATTTTTTTCTGGACAGGAAGGATTCCAAGGATGATTTTTGTATTTGCGAAGCAAATTGCTGTGGCAATTGCATCGGCTTCATCCGGAGATAACTTTTGATCCTCAAGGGATAATAGTTTTCTGACCATTTCCTGGATCTGAACCTTGTCAGCTGCTCCGTACCCTGTCACTGATTTCTTTATTTCCCGAGTGCTAAATTCACGGCACTCCAGGCCATGGGTAGCTGCAGCGCAAATAGCTGCTCCTCTAGCATGGGATAGGAGCATACTTGACTGAGCATTCGTATTTAAAAAAGTTTTTTCAATGGCAGAGACGGTTGGTCCCGTCTCTACAATTACTTTTTCCAAACCCTTATAGATATAAGCCAGTCTTTCATAAAGTTCTCCTTTTGGAACGTCCAAAACCCCCGATGAAATTAGGGAAAGTTTACCCGGTAGGTATGAAATAACTCCGTATCCGGTGTGGTTTAATCCCGGATCGATCCCTAGAATTCTGATGGCGGTCGTTTCCAATCCTAGAAGCCTCCCATTCCCGGGAACCCTCTGCCGAAGCTCTTAAAGGCTCTCATCATCTTAGCCATACCGCCTTTTTTCATCATTTTCATCATGTCGCGGCTTTGTTCGAACTGTTTCAGAAGTTTGTTGACTTCTTGGACACTGACGCCAGCTCCGGCGGCAATTCTGCGTTTTCTGCTGGCTTTGATGAGTTCAGGTTTTCTACGCTCTTTAATCGTCATTGAATTGATGATGCCTTCAGTACGGGCAACCATTTTGTTAGCCTGAGCGTCATCAATTGATCCGGCTGCCTGTGCAAATTGCGCCGGGAGTTTTTCAATAAGAGAGCTGAAACTGCCAAGGTTTTTAACCTGAGCAATCTGTTCTTTGAAATCTTCCAAGTCGAAGGTATCGCCTTTTTTGATTTTCTCGGCAAACTTCTGAGCTTTTTGAATGTCGACGGCGTTTTTGACGTCTTGGACAAGAGAGACAATATCTCCCATACCAAGAATTCTGCCGGCCATTGCTTCAGGCTCAAACTTCTGGAAGCCGGTCAATTTTTCCCCGACACCCATGAATTTAATCGGTTTTCCTGTGACAAAACGCACCGATAGAGCTGCACCACCTCTGGCATCACCGTCGACTTTTGTCAGGATAATACCGGTTAGAGGTAATTTTTCGCCGAAGGCTTTGGCTGTGTTAATAGCGTCCTGACCAACCATTGCATCAACGACAAACAAAGTTTCGATCGGATTGAGATGTTTTTCCAGATCAGCTACTTCGTTCATCATCTGTTCGTCAATAGCCAAGCGCCCTGCTGTATCAACAATCAACACGTCATAAAAATGGCGTTTTGCATAGTTCAATGCACGTTCAGCAATTTCCAGCGGTTTTTCATTAGGCTGACTGGGGAAGAAATCAATTCCTGCTTGCTCTGAAACAGTTTTCAACTGTTCAATAGCAGCCGGACGGTAAACGTCTGTAGATACGGTTAAAACTTTTTTCTTTTTTTCGTTGATTAACCAACGACCAAGTTTTCCGGCAGTTGTTGTTTTACCTGCACCTTGAAGACCGGCAAGGAGAATAACTGCCGGAGGCTGAGTCGCAAGGTTTAGTTCTCTGGTTTGAGCGGAATCACTACCGCCGATAACGTCAGTTAATTCTTTGTGGACAATGCCGACGAGTGCTTGTCCCGGGGTTAAAGATCCGACAACTTCTTCACCAAGAGCTTTTTCTTTAATTCTTTTAATTAGATCCCGTACTACAGGAATGGCGACATCTGCCTCTAATAAAGCAATCCGGACCTCTCTAAGCATTTCCTGGGTATTTGACTCGGTGATACGAGCCTGTCCGGTTACAGTTTTGACAACCTTGCTTAGTCTTTGAGTTAATGAATCGAGCATGAATTTAATTCTGAATAAATGGTTAGGACGTACAATACACTCATCAAACTATAAGAGATGTAAAGATGACAATTTATGCCATATTTTACGTATTTGGAGCTGTTTTGTATTTAGCCGCCGCTTATGGCATTTACAAAAGCTTTCAAGATGAAACTCCTTCAAATACATTTTGGATAAGACCGGTGATTTCAGCCGGTTTAATGATCCAGGCGTTCCTCATTTACGAGGCGTTATTTACTCATGGAACACCTCATTTCGGGATGGCTTTAGCTCTTTCAATAACGCTTTTTACCTGTACTTTTATTCTGCTTGTTGAAACGTTATTGACAAAAATCTCCGCCACCTTGATTTTTGTACTTCCGTTATCAGCAGCAAGTATGTTACTTCCGGTTTTACTGCCGGGTTCTCCGCTTGGTCCGGAAACTGCCAGTATTTCTTTCCGTATGCATTTGTTATTAGCCATACTCGCATACAGTTTAATGACAATGGCATTGGTTCAGGCGTTGCTATTGGCTGCAGCCCATAATCAGTTGCATCGAAAGCTATTAGATGAAGAACAACCGGAAGGGAAGGTTAGTTTTTTCGAAAGAATGCCCAGTGTCATCGAAATGGAAAAAATTCTTTTCCGTCTAATTTGGGCGGGCTTTATCGTTCTTTCAGTAGCTATCGTGTTCGGATTTTTCTTTACACAAGAACAGTTCGGCCAAATGCTCAGATTTGATCACAAGACGGTTGTCACGATCATTTCATGGGCAATCTTCGGTATTCTTTTACTTGGTCATCATTTCCTCGGTTGGAGAGGTAAATTTGCTGCACGATGGACAGTCATCGGGTTTACCTTGCTGATGGTTGCCTATATCGGAATCCGCTTTGTGCAGGAAGTTATTCAATAGGAAAAGGCGATGGGAAGAATCCTCTTTTTTACACTGATTGCAATTCTCTTATATATAGGCTGGAGGGCCTGGAGACTCAAAAAGATTAATCAGGAAAAAGTGCCGGTTACATCAAAACCGGAGACGCCTGTTGAACCCCATAAAATGGTTCGCTGTGACAATTGTGGTCTTTATGTCGACATCAAGGATTCTCTTGAGTTTGACGGACATTACTATTGTTGTAAGGAACATATGATCGACGGACCAAAAAAGAATGAACATTAATACTACCGGGTGGTGCGACGAGGCTGAAATTCATGAATCGCCACATTTCAATGAGCGTCCTGAAGGGGCTAAGATCGACCTCATTGTCATCCACAACATCAGCCTGCCTCCCGGAAAATTTGGTACCTCTGATATTGAGTCTTTGTTTATGGGATGTCTGGACTGTAAGAAAGATCCTGCGTTCAAAGACTTGGAAGGATTGAGAGTCTCTTCTCATTTCTTTATCACTAGAACCGGAAAGCTCCATCAGTTTGTCTCCTGTAATGACCGTGCCTGGCATGCAGGAGTTTCCTACTTTAATGGTAAAGAAAACTGCAATGACTTTTCAATAGGAATAGAAATGGAAGGCACCGATGATGAAGCTTTTGAGCTCGAGCAGTATCGAACTCTAGCTGAACTTATCGATACCTTGTCAGAACACTATCCGATTGCAGCAATAACGGGACACAGCAATATTGCTCCCGGTAGAAAAACAGACCCCGGTCCCCACTTTAATTGGTTGCAATTAATACATTTATGCGGGAACGGGAAAAATATCTGTTTTCCGTTCATTAAATAATTTTTATTGGCAGCTGTCACCAATAAATTGTCTTTAATTATTCCATGGAATCTTTGGTACCTCACAACTTAAGTATTCTGTTATAACATTTGAGGTGATAGAGGAGTGCACTCATGTTCGGACTGTTTCTTTTTACTCTTAAACTGATTTGCTCGGCCTTCGGCTGTTTATTGTTACTTAGAGCGTATATGAGATACATGTGTACGCCTTCCAATGATCCGCTGTATGCGTTTTGTTATTCATTAACCGAATGGGCAGTAAGGACAGCCGCAACATTTATTAAACGCAGAGGAAATATTGACTGGCCTGCTATTTTTGTCTGCTACCTTGTAGCCGTTTTGTATCAGTTTTTCCATTGGCTTGTCGGAAGCGGTGCTTTTGGCATTATGCCGTTTGTCCTTGGTTCGGCTATATTGGTCGTGTATTGGGCGGTTGAATTGGCAATGTGGATCGCACTGGCATTTTGTATTTTCTCCTGGGTCAATCCATCGGGCCAGCTCTACCGAATAACCAGTTATTTGTCATATCCTTTCTTGGCACCTTTTAAAAAATTTATTCCCAATTGGCGTAACTTGGATTTATCCGCTTTAGCATTTTTTATTCTTGCAAATATCGTTTTAGCGGTTCTTGCGCCGTTGACTTAAGCATAGATGTTCATATTCAAAAAAAGTTGATAATCCATTAAGTCCGAAGAGTTTCAAGCCTCTTCAAAAGTAAAAAAATTCCCGGTTAACGACCAATCAACCGGGAAAACTTTTAACAGAAATTTCAAATAACAGTTATGGCTATTGTTAGCCTAGAGCAGCTTTTGCTTCGTCAAAACGGTGGTGAGAAGAGAGAAATTCTCTCCACCAGACCCAAGTTGCTCTTGAACAGCAATAAAGATTTTGTTCCGGATCGTAGATGAATGTGCCGGGTGCAGACACGGACAATGCCAAAGCTTCCGAATAATCTTTTTCGTCTACCCAATCAATCATGTTGAGAGAGCGTCTTTCACCGGTTTCATGAATGAGGACTTGCATGATTTCTCCTGAAAAGTAGTAACTAAAAACTACAGGTTAATCATGACATAAAATGAAGATATTTTGATTAATTTCAAAAATTTTATTCTTATTATAGGGTTAACACCATAATAAAGTTCTGAAATTACATTTTGATTACAAATATAATAAATTTGTCGTTAACATTTATTAACAGGAATACTCAAATGGCCTCAGATACTTTATCAACCCCATTGCCTGTACAAGAAGATGAAAATCTCGAACAGGAGAAAGTCGGTATCGGTGCTTATATTTCGCTCTTTTTTGCAATTTGCTTTTTTTCCGGAGTGTTTTATAAAGCCCCTGAAGCTTACCGCTGGGTCGGAGCTTTCGACTTCACAACTTTGATTGGAAAATTCGGTTCAATTTCTGACTTCGGTACTTTTGTCGGAAAAGGCGGTGTTAGTGCCCGTTCAGGTTTCTTATTCGCATTATCTTTAGTTCCGGGAGTAATGCTTGCTTTAGGACTCTTAGAAGTGCTCTCTTTCTATGGCGCTTTAAAAGCTGCCCAAAAACTTATGACCCCGTTACTTCGTCCAATTCTTGGCGTACCGGGCGTGACCGGCCTGGCTTTGATTACTGACCTGCAAAGTACTGACGCCGGTGCAGCTTTGACAAAAGGTTTGCTCGACACAGGTAAGATCACTAAGAAGAATCTTGTTGTTATGAGTGCTTGGCAGTATGCCGGTGCCGGATTAGTCAACAATTATTTCTCTATTGCTTCAGCCTTATTCTTTGCCTTTGTGGTTCCGGTTTGGATTCCACTGGTCATTATGTTCTGTCTCAAATTCGTAGGCGGTGTATTCGTAAGATTCTGCCTGTCAACTTTCTACAAGGAGGATTTCAAAAATGAGTAACGCTATGCCTACAATTCAAACAAAGAATCCGTTTGACATCTTTATCATCGGTTTAAGAAAAGGTTTTAATGTTGCGATTAACAACCTTTTGCCGAATGTTGTGATGGCTTTCGTTCTTGCTTATATTCTTGATTTATTTGGTGTAATGGCTTTCTTAGGAAAAGTCTGTGGACCGGTTATGGGAATATTTGATCTTCCGGGTCAGGCAATCACTGTTTTATGTGCCACCTGGTTGTCATGCGGTGCCGGTGTTGGCGTAGCAGCAAGTCTTCTTGCCACAGGCACTTTGAATGGTGTTGATGTAACCATTATGTCTCCAGCACTTCTTTTGATGGCTTCCCAGATCCAATACATGGGAAGATTATTAGGTGTTGCAGAAGTTCCAAAGAAATACTGGCCGCTTTTGATGCTCAATAGTATTTTGATGGCTGTCATCGGAATGCTTCTTATGAGATTGTTTGTCTAATATATTCATTAGATTCTTAAAGATACTTTGGTTTTGCCCGGTTTTATCGCCGGGCTTTTCCTTTATGGGAAAAGGATAGATTTGTGCAAAATGATCTTTTGGAAGCAGACAGAAAACAAGGAGTTGAACCTTGATGAAGTTAGAAATGAACTTTTCAGAAAAGAAAGATGGAAATCTGGTCGAGTAGCCCGATAGATGGTCGGTAGACAAAAAATCAAAAGAAAATCAGAGCCGTTGCCTGGAAATATTGTTTGAGCTCGGATAAAGGTACTTACACGTTTTATGAAAAGAGAAAAGCCCGAGAGTTAATCACGGGCTTAATCTGGCTCCCCGAGTTGGACTTGAACCAACGACCTGCGGATTAACAGTCCGTCGCTCTA